>JBOHXX010000198.1:0-6403 GCA_050737675.1 Pseudoxanthomonas sp. | reverse complement strand
GCCGCCGGGTTGTCGCGTCCGGGCCTGGCGGTGGTGCTGGTGGGGGGCGATCCGGCGTCCACCGTCTACGTACGCAACAAGCGCCGCGCGGCGGAGAAAGTGGGCATCGAGGCCTTCGACCACGACATGCCGGCCGGCACCTCGGAAAACGAGCTGCTGGCGCTGATCGACAGGCTCAATGCCGATCCCAAGGTCCACGGCATCCTGGTGCAACTGCCGCTGCCCGGCATTCCCGATGCCAGCCGCCTGATCCACCGCATCGACCCGCGCAAGGACGTGGACGGCTTCCACCCGGAAAACGTCGGCCACTTGGCCTTGCGTGAGTTCGGCCTGCGTCCGTGCACGCCGCGCGGTATCACCACCTTGCTGGGCTACACCGACAAGCCGGTGCGCGGGCAGAACGCGACGATTGTCGGGGTCAGCAACCATGTGGGCCGGCCGATGGCGCTGGAGCTGCTGATCGCGGGCTGCACGGTCACCAGCTGCCACAAGTTCACGCCCGCCGCGGTCCTCGAGGCCCGGGTCCGCGACGCCGACATCCTGGTCGTCGCCGCCGGCCGGCCAGGGCTGATCCCCGGCGAATGGGTCAAGCCCGGGTCGGTCGTGATCGACGTGGGCATCAACCGGCTGGAAGACGGCAGCCTGGTCGGCGATGTCGGCTACGAAGCGGCCGCGCAGCGCGCCAGTTGGATCACGCCCGTGCCGGGCGGGGTAGGGCCGATGACGGTCGCCACCTTGATGCAGAACACGCTGGAAGCGGCCGAAGCCGCCGCCTGACACCATCCCGGAAACACTCCGTGCCGCCTGCCTCAACTGGCAGGCGAGGGGCCTGAAAGCGTACAATTACGCGCTTCCCCACCAAACGGGTCCGCCGATGCTACGCATCCAGGCTGAAGCACTTACCTACGACGACGTTTCCCTCGTCCCCGCGCATTCCCTCGTCCTGCCCAAGGATGTCGATCTCGGTACGCGCCTGACCCGCGACCTGCGCCTGAAACTGCCGATCGTCTCCGCGGCCATGGACACCGTGACCGAAGCGCGCCTGGCCATTGCCCTGGCCCAGCTGGGCGGCATCGGCATCATCCACAAGAACCTGACCGTCGAGCAGCAGGCCACGGAAGTCGCCAAGGTCAAGAAGTTCGAAGCCGGCGTGATCAAGGATCCTTTCACCGTCACTCCCGAAACCACCATCGGCGACGTGCTGGCATTGACCCGGGCCCGCAATATCTCCGGCGTGCCGGTGGTCGAAGGCGGCCAGCTGCTGGGTATCGTCACCAGCCGCGACATGCGTTTCGAGACCAAGCTGGACGACCCGGTCCGCAACATCATGACCAGGAAGGACCGCCTGGTCACCGTGCGCGAAGGCGCCAGCGACGGCGAAGTGCTGCAGCTGCTGCACAAGAACCGCATCGAGAAGATCCTGGTGGTCAACGACAGCTTCGAGCTGCGCGGCCTGATCACGGTCAAGGACATCCAGAAGAAAACCGACAACCCCAACGCGGCCAAGGACAGCGGCACGCGCCTGCTGGTGGGCGCGGCGCTCGGCGTCGGTGGCGATACCGACCAGCGCGTCGAAGCGTTGGTCGCCGCGGGCGTGGACGTGGTCATCGTCGATACCGCGCACGGCCATTCGCAGGGCGTGCTCGACCGCGTCGCCTGGATCAAGAAGCGCTTCCCGCAATTGCAGGTGATCGGCGGCAACATCGTCACCGGCGATGCGGCGCTGGCGCTGATGGATAGCGGTGCCGATGCGGTCAAGGTCGGCGTGGGCCCGGGTTCGATCTGCACCACGCGCATGGTCGCGGGCGTAGGCGTGCCGCAGATCACCGCGATCGACATGGTCGCCGAGGCACTGCAGGGACGCATCCCGCTGATCGCCGATGGCGGCATCCGTTATTCGGGCGACATCGGCAAGGCGATAGTGGCGGGCGCGTCCACGGTGATGATCGGCGGCCTGTTCGCCGGCACCGAGGAAGCGCCGGGCGAAGTGGAATTGTTCCAGGGCCGCAGCTACAAGAGCTACCGCGGCATGGGCAGCCTGGGCGCGATGGAGAAGGGCAGCAAGGACCGTTACTTCCAGGATTCCTCCGACGCCGACAAGCTGGTGCCCGAAGGCATCGAAGGCCGCGTGCCGTATCGCGGACCGGTCGGCAACATCATCCACCAGCTGGTCGGCGGCCTGCGCGCCACCATGGGCTACGTGGGCTGCGCGACCATCGACGACATGCAGAAGAAGCCGCAGTTCGTGACCATCACCGGTGCCGGACAACGCGAGAGTCACGTGCACGATGTGCAGATCACCAAAGAGCCGCCGAACTATCGGATGGGTTGAAGCAAGGAGTGAGCGGAGAGGAGTGAGGAGCGAGGAGAAGCTCTGGCGCTCCTCTTCTCTTTCCGGCCCCCGCGTTTACTCACTCCTCACTCCTCTCCGCTCACTTCTCGCCCCATGACCAACATCCACACCGACAAGATCCTGATCCTCGACTTCGGCGCGCAGTACACGCAGCTGATCGCGCGCCGCATCCGCGAGATCGGGGTGTATTGCGAAATCTGGGCCTGGGACCACGATCCTGCCGAGATTGCCGCCTACGGCGCCAAAGGCATCATCCTGTCGGGCGGCCCCGAGTCCACGACGGAAGCCGATGCGCCTGCCGCGCCCCAGCAGGTATTCGATTCGGGCTTGCCGATCCTGGGCATCTGCTACGGCATGCAGACGATGGCTGCGCAGTTGGGTGGCGCAACGGAAGCCGCGGATGCGCGTGAGTTCGGCCATGCGGAAGTGTCAGTCATTGCGCCGGATGCATTGTTCGCCGGCTTGAACGACCACGCGGGCCAGACTCCGCACCTCGATGTGTGGATGAGCCACGGCGACCACGTCTCCAAAGCTCCTCCCGGTTTCACCATCACCGCCGTCACCGACCGCATCCCGGTGGCTGCCATGTCCAACGAGGACAAGCGCTGGTACGGCGTGCAGTTCCATCCGGAAGTCACCCATACCAGACAGGGCGAAGCCTTGCTGCGTCGCTTCGTGGTGGATATCTGCGGCTGCCAGACGCTCTGGACTGCAGCGAATATCATCGACGACCAGATCGCGCGCGTTCGTACGCAGGTGGGTTCCGATGAAGTCATCCTCGGCCTGTCCGGCGGCGTGGATTCCTCGGTGGTCGCTGCGCTGTTGCACAAGGCCATCGGCGACAAGCTGACCTGCGTGTTCGTGGATACCGGTCTGTTGCGCTGGAACGAAGGCGACCAGGTGATGGCGATGTTCGCCCGCGAAGCCGAGCAGGGTGGGATGGGCATCAAGGTCGTCCGCGTCAATGCGGCCGACCGCTATTTCAAGGCACTGGAAGGCGTCGCCGACCCCGAGGCCAAGCGCAAGATCATCGGTGGCCTGTTCGTCGAAATATTCGACGAGGAATCGCAGAAGCTGGCCAACGCCAAGTGGCTGGCGCAGGGCACGATCTATCCGGACGTGATCGAATCCGCCGGCAGCAAGACCGGCAAGGCCCACGTGATCAAGAGCCACCACAACGTCGGCGGCCTGCCGGAGCACATGAAGCTCGGCCTGGTCGAGCCGCTGCGCGAACTGTTCAAGGACGAGGTGCGGCGCCTGGGCGTCGAACTCGGCTTGCCGCGGTCGATGGTCTACCGCCATCCGTTCCCGGGTCCGGGCCTGGGCGTGCGCATCCTCGGCGAAGTGAAGCGCGAATACGCCGAACTGCTGGCCCAGGCCGATGCGATCTTCATCGAGGAACTGCGCAAGGCCGACCTGTACGACAAGACCAGCCAGGCCTTCGCCGTGTTCCTGCCGGTCAAGTCGGTCGGCGTGGTCGGCGACGCGCGCGCCTATGAATGGGTGATCGCCTTGCGTGCAGTGGAGACCATCGACTTCATGACCGCGCATTGGGCGCACCTGCCATACGATTTCCTGGGCACTGTTTCCAATCGCATCATCAACGAGCTGCGTGGAATATCCCGTGTCGTATATGACATAAGCGGGAAGCCGCCGGCTACGATCGAGTGGGAATGAGGCTCCGGGCATCGCGTGACTGACCAGGCCTCAATCGACGAACAATGGATGCGCCACGCGCTGGCGCTGGCTGATCGAGCCGAGCGTGAGGACAACGAGATTCCAGTGGGTGCCGTATTGGTTAGTGCCGAAGGCGAGCTTCTCGGCGAAGGCTGGAACCGCAACCTCGCAGAGCACGACCCGACGGCGCATGCAGAGATCGTGGCCATGCGCGGGGCCGGGCGGAAGCTCGGCAACCATCGCCTGGTCGGCAGTACCTTGTATGTGACCCTGGAGCCCTGCGCAATGTGCGCGATGGCGATGGTGCATGCACGCGTCGCGCGGCTGGTGTACGCCGCATCGGATCCAAAGACGGGCGCCTGCGGCAGCGTGTTCGACCTGGTCGGCGATCCGCGCCACAACCATCGCGTGGAAGTCAGCTCCGGACTGCTGGCCGAAGAGGCCAGCCGGCGCCTGACCAATTACTTCAGGGCCAAGCGCGGCAAACCCTTGCTCGATTGACATTACGCACGTATGAGCGGGCCTTGCCCGCGATGCTCTTGGCTTTGTAGATCCGATCCTGCTCGGAGGTTCTTCGCCTTTGCAAAGAAAAGCATCCGAGCAAGCTCGGACCTACAAGGCTGAAAGGATTTCGGCAAAAGCAAGAGCATCGCGGGTAAGGCCCGCTCCTGCGTCCTTATTCGCGTTTGGCGGTATGGCGGTGATCCATTTCCTCGTTCACCGCCTTCACCGCCAGGGTCGACTCGCGCGCAAGCAACAGGCTGGCCGCGAACATCGCCAGCACGCCCAGTGACGCGAGCACGGTCGGTGCCGCGCCCAGTCGATGGCCGAACAGGTTGTCGGCCGCCACCGCCAGGCTGGTGCCCACGAACAGGCTGATGGCGACATACAGCAGTTGCCCGACGCGCAGGATGATCAGGCTGCGCCGTCGTTGCAGGGCGATGCGTTGCTCGTAAAGCTCCCGCTGCAGCGGGTCCTCGATATCGATCAGTTCCTTCAACAGCGAACGTGCGCGATCGATGATCCGCGCCAGGCGGTTGTTGGCGGACAGCAGCAGCGATGCGGTTGCGGTCAGGAAGAACGCCGGCGCCAGCATCGCGGTGAGCGTGGCGTAGTGCGCGTACTGGTCGATGTTCTGGAGCATGGCCCGTGTCCATGGGGAGCTGCGTTATGATGCGTCACAATGCGATCTTTCCGCAAAACACGCTCGCCCTTGGCGATGCGCAGCCCGAAGGACCAAGACCGACGCATGTCAGCCAATAATCCCAACAGCGACCGCCTGATCTGGATCGACCTGGAAATGACCGGGTTGGATACCAGCGGCGATTCGATCATCGAAATCGCCACCGTGGTCACCGATGCGCAATTGAACGTGCTCGCCGAAGGTCCCGAATTCGCCATCGCCCACCCGCTGTCCGCACTGGAAGCCATGGACGACTGGAACCGGGCCCAGCACGGCAAGTCGGGGTTATGGAAACGCGTGCTGGAAAGCACGGTGACCCTGGGCCAGGCCGAGGCGCAGACGGTGGATTTCCTGTCGCAATGGGTGCCGGCCAACGCCTCGCCGATGTGCGGCAATTCGATCTGCCAGGACCGGCGTTTCCTGCACCGGTTGATGCCGCGGCTGGAGAGATACTTCCATTACCGCAACCTTGATGTCAGTACCTTGAAGGAACTGGCCAGGCGTTGGGCGCCCAAAGTGCTAGAAGGTGTGCGCAAGCAATCGACGCATACGGCGCTGAGCGACGTGCGCGATTCGATCGAGGAATTGAAGCACTACCGCAGGCACCTGGCCGAGCTCGCCGGCGAATAAGCCTTCCATCCGCACGTAGGAGCGCCCCATGGGCGCGAGCTCTTGCCGGCAATCAGGTGCGCCACGAAGAGCTTGCGCCCATGGAGCGCTCCTGCATGGGGAGCCTGGTCAGGCTTGCGGCTTGGGCGCGACATCGCCGTCATCGGCGACCGAGCGGGTCACGATTTCGCCCAGCGGCTTGCCATCGGCGTTGTGGTGATAGACGTTGAGGTCGCGCTGCGGATAGGGAATGGAAAGGCCATTGCCGATCAGCTCGTTTCTTATCGACTGGGTCAATGCGCTCTTCGTCTCGCCATAATCCGGGTTCTTGCAGTTGGCGAAGAGTTTGAGGTTGACGCTGCTTTCGCCCAGGTCGGCGACCTGCACGAAGGGTGCAGGGTCGTCGATGACCAGTGGGTTTTCCTGCGCGATGCGCAGCAGGATCTCCTGGGCGCGCTTGAGGTCGTCGTCGTAGCCCACGCCCACCGCGATCTCGATGCGCCGGGTGGGCAGCGATGAGTAATTGATGATCGGCGCAGTGGTGATGGTGCTGTTGGGCAGGATGATCAGGCGCTGGTCGA
>JBOHXX010000197.1:0-6414 GCA_050737675.1 Pseudoxanthomonas sp. | reverse complement strand
CTATTGCGCCAGCGCCGACTGGCTGGAACGCAACCTGCTGCACCGCGTGGAAACCTGCTTCCCGATCCTCGATGAAGACCTGGCCGAGCGCGTGTTCAAGGAGGCGCTGCAGAATTACCTGGACGACAATTGCAACGCGTGGGAACTCGACGCCAACGGCGAATACCACAAGCTGTCTCCAGCCGAAGGCGAAGCCGCGTATTCCGCGCAGGCGGCGCTGCTGGCGAAGGTCTGACCACCCCTGTCCCCCAAGGGGACTTCCTTCGGTGCGTAGGTAGCTCCCATGGGCGCTCCTACATCCTTGCCAGCCGGGCCTGGTCCATAAGTTAGTATTCGCACATGCCCTTCGCCGTTGCCTCCATCTCCCCCCCTTTGCAGGACGGCGACCAGTTCGCCGCCGTCGACATCGGTTCCAACAGCTTCCACATGGTCGTGGCGCGTTACACGCTGGGCCAGCTGCGCGTGGTTGATCGCCTGCGCGAGACCGTGCGCATGGCTGACGGCCTGGATGGCAAGGGCGGCCTTTCCGCCGAGGCGCGCCAGCGCGGCCTGGAATGCCTGGCCCGTTTCGGCCAGCGCATCCGCGACATCCCTTCGTTGCGGGTACGCGCGCTGGCCACCAACACCGTGCGCCAGCTTTCCTCCCCACAGAACTTCCTGGTGCCGGCGGAAACCGCGCTGGGCCATGCGATCGAAGTGGTGTCCGGGCGCGAGGAAGCGCGCCTGATCTATCTCGGCGTCGCCCACGCGCAACCGCCCAAGCCCGGGCAGTTGCGCCTGGTGATCGACATCGGCGGCGGTTCCACGGAATTCATCATCGGTCGCGGTTTCGAACAGATCGAACGCGAGAGCCTGCAAGTCGGCTGTATCGCCAGCACCCGCCGCTTCTTCCCGGGCGGCAAGCTGTCGAAGAAACGCTGGAAGGATGCGTTGACCGAGATCGGCACCGAGTTCCAGCAGTTCGCCGGCCTGTATCGTGCACTGGGCTGGCACGAGGCGCTGGGTTCCTCGGGCACGCACAAGGCCATCGGCGAGATCTGCGCGGCGATGAAGCTGACCAAGGGCGCGATCACCGCCGAGGCCTTGCCGCAATTGCGCGAGCGCCTGCTGATGGCCGACCACATCGACAGGATCGACCTGCCCGGCCTGTCCAGCGACCGTCGCCCGATCATCGCCGGCGGCGTGCTGGTGCTGGAAGCGGCGTTCGAGGCACTGGGCCTGCAGCGGCTGATCGTGAGCAAGGCGGCGATGCGCGAAGGCATCCTCTACGACATGCTTGGCCGCGGCGGCGACAACGATCCGCGCGAGGCCTCGGTGGCGGCGCTGACCCGGCGTTACGGCATTGACGAGATCCAGGCCGCGCGCGTGGAAGGCACCGCGATGCGCCTGTTCGAACAGGTCGCGGAAAGCTGGGCGCTGGACGACGACGACGCACGCCAGCTCGGCTGGGCCGCGCGCCTGCACGAGATCGGCCTGGCCGTGGCCCACAGCCAGTACCACGTGCATGGCGCCTACCTGCTGGAGCATTCGGACATCGCCGGTTTCTCGCGTCAGGAGCAGCAGGTGCTGGCGGCACTGGTGCGTACGCATCGGCGCGGCATTCCCAAGTCCGCCTTCGACCCCATCCCCGATCGCCTGATGCTCAGCGCCCGGCGCAAGGCCGCATTGCTGCGCCTGGCGGTGTTGCTGCATCGCGCACACGACGCCGAGCCGATCCCGAAGCTGGAACTCACCGCCGATGGCGACAAGCTCGGCCTGGTCGTTTCCAAGCGCTGGATCGAGGCGCGCCCGCTGCTGCGTACCGACCTGATCGGCGAACCGGATGACATGGCCGGCCTGGGCGTGGCGTTCAAGCCGTTCGTGTTGTAAGCACCACGCCAAAAGCTGGACAATTCGCCGTCGTCGACAAGAGGGCAGTGGCTTGAAGACCTGCCGGATCCCGCACAGCGATCTCGATGTTCCGCGCATCGCCTACGGCTGCATGCACCTGAGCCGCGCCTGGGACGACACCGCTATCACCGCCGCGGAAATATCGGCGACGCTTAAACTGGTGGAGACTGCGCTGGAACAGGGCATCACCCTGTTCGACCATGCCGACATTTATGCCCGTGGCAAGTCCGAGCAGCTGTTCGGCGAAGCCTTGCGGCAGATCCCGGAACTGCGCGGGCGCATCGTGCTGCAGTCGAAGTGCGGGATCCGCTTCGCCGGCGATCCCGAGGCCAACAGTCCAGCGCGCTACGATTTCAGCCGCGGCCATATCGTGCGTTCGGTGGAAGGCATCCTCAAGCGGCTGGATACGGATCATCTGGACCTGTTGCTGCTGCATCGTCCGGATCCGCTGATGGAACCGGCGGAAGTGGCCCGCGCCTTCGATCATCTGCAAAACAGCGGCAAGGTGCTGCATTTCGGAGTGAGCAACCACAACGCGGCGCAGATTTCGCTGTTACAGGAACACCTGGAGCAACCGCTGGTGGTCAACCAGGTGGAATTGAGCCTGTTGCACCACCAACTTATTTCCGACGGCCTCCTGTTCAACCAGCCCGGCGACACCGGCGCGGGACGCACACTGGATTACTGCCGCGAGTATGGGATCCTGGTGCAGGCGTGGTCGCCACTGGCGAGTGGCAAGCTGTTCGCCGGCACGCCTGCAAAGGAATTGCGTCCGACCGCGGAACTGGTGGCGCGATTGGCGGAAGCGAAAGAAGTCGCACCCGAGGCCATCCTGCTGGCCTGGCTGTTGAAGCATCCGGCCGGCATCCAGCCGATCGTCGGCACCACCAACCCGGATCGCCTCATCGCCAGTTGCCAGGCCGATGCGATCGAGCTCAGTCGCGAGGAGTGGTATGCACTGCTTGAGACCGTGCGAGGAGCCGGCGTGCCGTAGCCGCGCGCGAAGATTCATCCCGTCCAGGAACCAAGGAGTCGCCGAGTGTCGCCAAAGCAACTAGTCCAGGAGTGGGTTTCCCGCTTCAACAAGGCGGACGTGGACGGCCTCGCCTCGCTCTATGCCGCGGATGCGACGAATCACCAGGTGGTGATGGAACCCCTGCTGGGCCGCGAGGCCATCCGGCAGATGTTCCGCACCGAGTTTGGCCGCGCGGAAATGACCTGCGTCGTCGAGAACATCTTTGCCGATGGTGAGTGGGCGATCCTGGAGTGGAGCGATCCGAACGGCCTGCGGGGCTGCGGCTTCTTCCACGTGCGGAACGGCGAGATCGTTTTCCAGCGGGGCTACTTCGACCAGCTGTCCTTTTTCCGGCTTCAGGGCATTCCAGTTCCGGAAAATTATCTTGGGGCCTGACAATTCATCCGAACCGAACTTCCTCCCGGCAGCCAAGCCTCGGGCATCACTGGAATGCAGTCCGGCCACATGCCGGACTGCCTCGCTCGGCAACTGACATTCCTGCGCATCGAAACCTGCTTCGTTCGTGCGCCGGCCCAATCAAGTCATCCGGCCCGGGACCAACAATGCCGCCAGCCAAAAGCACGATTACCCTCCACGGCAGTTGCCATTGCGGCCAGTTGCATGTTGAATTCTCAACCGGCCGGGATCCGGCGGACTTCATGCCGCGGGCATGCGATTGCCCGTTCTGCCGCAAGCATGGGGCGGCCTGGGTCTCGGATCCCTCCGGTCGGCTGTCGGTGTCGGCACGCGGGGGCAGCTTGCGCAAGTACCGACAGGGATCGAACACCGCCGACTTCCTGCTCTGCGATCAATGCGGCGTACTGGTTGCGGTCACCTTCGGGCATGGCGATCGCGTCCATGGCGCGGTGAACATCGGATGCCTGGACGGAGAGACCGGATTCGGGGCTCCGGTTCCGGCTTCGCCGCAGGCGCTGGGTGCGGACGAGAAGGTGTCCCGGTGGCTGGAGCTCTGGATCCCGGACGTGGAATTGAACGCGTCCGGCAATTGACCTGCATTCAACTTTATGGGAGCGGCGTGAGCCGCGAACGGGAGCCTATCGATGCCAGGTGAATCTATGGGGCCGGGATGGCCGCCTTCGCGGCTCACGCCACTCCTACGAGGACGCGTACGAGGACGCGGCATCGCGACTCCCGGGCAAGTCGCGTCATCTTCCAGTCATCGCACTGAAATACCCGCTTCATCGCCCGCGTCCAGCATGCGCAAAACGTGGAGCTGCGCATGCGCTATGCGATCGTCACCGAAACGTATCCGCCGGAGATCAACGGCGTCGCCCTGACCGTGCAGGGGTTGGAGCAGGGCCTGCGTGCGCGTGGCCACGAGTTGATGCTGGTGCGACCGCGCCAGGACACCGATCAGGGAGTCGCAGCTTCCATCGACACCGTGCTCGTGCGCGGCGCGGGGTTGCCGCGCTATCCGGGCCTGAAGTTCGGCCTGCCGGCGACCACCACCCTGCTCTGCCGCTGGACCGATGCCCGGCCGGATGCCATCTACGTGGCCACGGAAGGCCCGCTGGGCTGGTCGGCGTTGCGCGCGGCCCGCAAATTGGGTATTCCCGCCGCCACCGGTTTCCACACCCGCTTCGACCAGTACATGCGCGACTACGGCATGCCCTTCCTGGAAGGCACCGCCCTGCGCTGGATGCGTCGCTTCCACAATGGCGGCGACGCCACCCTGGTGCCGACCCGCGAACTGGCAGATTTCCTGCAGGCCCAGGACTTCAGGAAAGTGGCGCGGCTCGCGCGCGCGGTGGATACGGAACAGTTCGACCCGGCCCGCCGCGATCCCGCCTTGCGCGAGTCGTGGGGCGTGGGCGAAGACGGCCTGGCGGTGATCTACCTGGGGCGGATCGCACCGGAAAAGAACCTGGAGCTGGCGGTGCTCGCATTCCGCCAATTGCAGCGCAGCCGACCCGACGCGCGCTTCGTCTGGGTCGGCGACGGACCATCGCGATCGAAACTCGCGCAAGAGCATCCCGACTTCATCTTCTGCGGACTGCAACGCGGCGAAGAAGTCGCGCGGCACTTCGCCAGCGCAGACCTGTTCCTGTTCCCCAGCCATAGCGAGACCTTCGGCAACACCACCCTGGAAGCCATGGCCAGCGGCGTGGCCACGGTCGCGTTCGACTACGGCGCGGCGCGCGAACACCTGCGCAACGGCATCGATGGTGCGGCCGTGGACAACGACGCCGATTTCATTGCCGCTGCGGTGAAGCTGGCCAATGACAATGCGCAGCGCCGGACCCTGGCCGTGAATGCGCACCTGGCCATGCAAGCCCTGCACGCGGAACA
Source organism: Pseudoxanthomonas sp. (assembly GCA_050737675.1). Taxonomy (GTDB): domain Bacteria; phylum Pseudomonadota; class Gammaproteobacteria; order Xanthomonadales; family Xanthomonadaceae; genus Pseudoxanthomonas_A. Next base: position 1,199 of record JBOHXX010000197.1, on the reverse strand, counting down.
GGTCGCCGCCGATTTCGATGCCTTGCTCGCCGGACTCGCCGACTCGAGGAAATCCCATGCGTCCATTGCCCTCGCGTGAACTGCTTCGCGGCCGCGACAGCGGCTGGTGCCTGCGCGCCAACCACTGGGGCGAGTGGAAAGGCATCCGTCGCTTCTTCGCTTTCATCAGCCGGCTCGGCGATGGTGTGTTCTGGTACCTGCTGATGGCGATGCTGGTCGTCTTCGACGGCTGGACCGGACTGGCTGCGTCCGCGCACCTGGCCGCGACCGGGGTCATCGCCCTGACCCTGTACAAACTTCTGAAACGCTGGACCCGCCGGCCACGCCCGTTCGCTTCCGATGCGCGCATCCGCGCATGGGTGGCGCCGCTGGATGAATTCAGTTTCCCTTCCGGGCATACGTTGCACGCGGTGGCTTTCAGTATCGTGGCGATCGCGCACTACCCGACGCTGGCGATGGTGCTGGTTCCCTTCACTGCCTGCGTGGCGGTGTCGCGGGTGGTGCTGGGCCTGCACTATCCGAGCGATGTGCTGGCGGCGCTGGGGATTGGCACTGCGCTGGCGGGGTTATCGCTGTGGATGGTCCCGGGCGTCGGTTTCTTCGCATGATGTAGGAGCAGGCCCTGCCCGCGATGCTCTTCCGGCTTCCTCATGAAGAGTGTCGCGGACAGGGCCCGCTCCTACAAAAGGCCGATGACGCGCGCCGGTTCCTTCCATGGATTCCTGCGCACGCCACCGGCCGGGGCAAGATCCAATCAATCGCGCCACAGATAGACCGCGATGCGTTCCGAAGGGATGACCACGAGGGATGCCATTCCGTCGTTCCTCGATGTGAAATATGCGGCCTCGCCCGGATCGGGCATCCGCACCGACCGCCAGGGCCGGTAGGCGGATCGCGCTCCGTGCCGACCCAGTTTTTCCCGGGCTTCGAGCGCTGCCCCCAGGAAATTCCATGGGTCAGCTTGCAACGCATCCATCGTTTCGGCCGAGAGATGGAACGCCAACGCTCCACTGGACTTGCGCCGCAAGGGAAACAGCAGTGCGGCGAGTCCACTCGGACTCTCATCCCCCAGCAATACGCCGGAGGTCGCGAGGACCTCCGGCAGTACGCGGCAGGCGCGCTTGTGTACGGCATCTGCATTGAGCATGGCTTCGGTCCGGATCAGCGCAGCGCAGAGCCGAGTTCGTACCAGTCCACCT
>JBOHXX010000196.1:0-6427 GCA_050737675.1 Pseudoxanthomonas sp. | reverse complement strand
GGTCCGTGCAGGCCGCCCCAGACCACGAAGGTCCAGCTCGCGCCGTGCCACAGGCCGCCGAGCAGCATCGTCGCCATCAGCGCGAAGTAGGTGCGCACCTCGCCATGCCGATTGCCGCCGAGCGGGATGTACAGGTAATCACGCAACCACGCGGACAGGGTGATGTGCCAGCGTCGCCAGAAATCGGAGAAACCGATCGCCGCGTACGGGAAGCGGAAGTTGTCCGGCATGGCGAAGCCCAGGCACATCGCCGCGCCGATCGCGGTGGTCGAATAGCCGGCGAAATCGCAGAAGATCTGTCCGCTGAAGGCCAGCGTGCCCATCCATGCATCCAGCGCACCAGGAATCTTCCCCGGCGCGTCATAGACCGCTTCGGCCGCGGGGCCGAGGAAACCATCGGCCAGCACGATCTTCTGGAACAGTCCCAGGATCATCAAGGCCAGGCCGAAACGCAGCTGGTCGGCCGTTGCCCGGCGCTCGTGCGCGAACTGCGGCACCAGTTCGGTCGGACGCATGATCGGGCCGGCGACCAGGTGCGGGAAGAAGGTCACGAACAGCGCGTAGTCGAGGAAGTTCTTCGCCGGTTTCGCCCGGCGCAGGTACACGTCGAGCGTGTAGGACAGGGTGGCGAAGGTGTAGAACGAAATGCCCACTGGCAGCACGATGTCCAGCTTTGGCGGTGCGTAGGACACGCCCGCCGAGGCCATCAGAGCCTGGAAGTTCTCCATCAGGAAGCCGCCGTACTTGAAGTAGCCGAGCATGCCCAGGTTCACCACCACCGACAGCAGCATCCATGCACGACGCGCGTGGGGGTTTTCGGCATCCACCAGTTTCTTCGCCGCCCACCAGTCGACCACGGTCGAGACCCACAGCAGGATCACGAAAGGGGGATTCCAGGCCGCGTAGAACAGGTAGCTGGCGACCAGCAGGTTGACCTTCTTCGTGGTCCAGCGCAGCGGCATCGCGTGCAGTGCCAGCACCAGCGCGAAGAACACGATGAAGGTCAAGGAGTTGAAGACCATGCGATAGCCACCACTCCGGCGGAGTCGGCCGGGCACCACAGCAGTAACGCCCGGTCTCGCGCGCAACGGACATCGCGGCGATGGACTGTAATCGGCGTAACAGGCTGCGGACGCTTGTCGCTGTCCCGGCCACCACCCAGAATGCCCAATCGCCAACACCCGGAACGGACCACGCATGCCGCGTCTACTCAGCCTTGCCCTGTTGTCGTTGTGCCTCGTTGCATGGCCTCCCGGTTCCCGGGCGCAGGCAGCAACGCCTTCCACCGCCGCAGTGGCGGACGGCGACTATCCCGGGACCATAGCGTTGTCGGTCGACGCCACCGATGTGGCGCGGCGCCTCTACCAGGTGCGTGAGCGCATTCCAGTGCAGGCCGGTCCGCTGAAGCTGTGGTATCCGCAATGGATCCCGGGCAACCACGCCGCCACCGGACCGATCAACCAGTTCGCCGGGCTGGTGATCACCGGCAACGGCCAGCGCATCGAATGGCGCCGCGATCCGCTCGATGTCTATGCCTTCGAGCTGGAAGTGCCGGTGGGGGTGACCGCCATCGATGTGGAATTCCAGTCACTGTCGCCGACCGCCAGCGACCAGGGCCGGGTGGCGATGACTACCGAACTGATGTCGGTGCAGTGGTCGCGACTGTTGCTGTATCCGTCCGGCTACGACGCGCGTCGCATCCGTTTCGAGCCGAGCCTGCGCCTGCCAACGGGCTGGCAGTTCGGCAGCGCGCTGGAATCGGTGGGCACTGAAGGCGACCTGCATCGCTTCAAGCCGCTGGCCCTGGTCGACCTGGTCGATTCGCCGGTCTATGCCGGTCGCTATTTCAAGCGCTTCGACCTGGATCCGGGGGCGAAGGTCCCGGTGCATCTCGACGTGGTCGCCGATGCGCCGGAACTGCTCGAAGCAAAACCGCAGATCCTCGAAGCGCACCGCGCACTGGTGCAGCAGGCCGATCGCGTATTCGGCACGCGTCCGTTCGCGCATTACGATTTCCTGCTGGCGCTGTCGGACCAGTTCAGCGATATCGGCCTGGAACACCACCAGTCCAGCGAGAACGGCACCTTCCCCGGCTACCTGACCGGCGACGCGCCGTTCAGCGACAACTACCTGCTGCCGCACGAATACACCCATAGCTGGAACGGCAAGTTCATGCGTCCGGGGACATTGTGGACGCCGCACTACAACACGCCGATGCAGGACGACCTGTTGTGGGTGTACGAAGGCCAGACCGAATACTGGGCCTGGGTGCTGGCCGCGCGCGCCGGCCTGTACACGCCGCAACAGGCGCAGGAAGTACTGGCCGCGACCGCCGCGACGTTCGAACATCGCGCCGGTCGCAGCTGGCGCAACCTGGGCGACACCGTGTACCAGGGCATCGTCGATTTCAACGATGCGTCGCAGGCGTGGGAAAGCTGGCAGCGCGGCTACGATTTCTACGACGAAGGCATCCTGGTCTGGCTGGACGTGGACACGAAGCTGGGCGAACTGTCGAAGGGCAAGCGTTCGCTGGACGACTTCGCGCGTGGCTTCTTCGGTGGTTACGAGGGCAAGCTGGAAGCACGGCGCTATGGCGTCGATGACGTGACCACGGCGCTGGACCGGGTGCAGGCGCACGACTGGGCCGGTTACCTGCGCGAACGCATCGACAGCCATGGACCGGGTGCGCCACTGGATGGACTGAAGCGCGCCGGCTGGAAGCTGGTCTATACCGAAACCCCGAACCTGGCGATCGCCGATGCCGCGAGCGATGGCGAATACGACGACTTCCGTTTTTCGCTGGGGCTGAGCATCGCCACCGACGAGGGCAAGGTCAATGACGTCCTGTGGGATGGTCCGGCCTATCGGGTCGGCATCGCCAAGGACATGCAGGTGGTCGCGGTGAACGGGATCGCCTACAAGGCCGAGCGGTTGAAGCGCGCGATCAGCGCGGCGAAGTCGGACAAACAGGCGATCGAACTGCTGCTGCGGCAGGGCGATTCGTACCGCAGTGTCCGTATCGATTACCACGAAGGCCTGCGTTATCCGCACCTCGAGCGCATCGCCGGCACGCCCGATCGCCTGCAGCAGTTGCTCGCGCCACGCCGATGACGGACACCCCCTTGTAGGTCCGAGCTTGCTCGGATGCTTTTGATCTTTCATGGAGAGCATCCGTGCAAGCTCGGACCTACAAGGCCTGGAGCATCCGAGCAAGCTCGGACCTACGCCCCGAAGGAAGTCCCCTTGGGGGACAAAGAGGAAGGGCTTCACCTGACGCTCAAGTAGCTGGCTCCTACAATCGGGTCCGCCAACCAAGGAGAGCCGCATGAAGATCCCGCTGATGCTTGGCGCCGTGTTGCTTGCGAGTGCGTGCGCGCTTCCCGCCCATGCCGATGAACCGGTGTTCGGCGACTGCCTCGCCGGATTGCGTGTCCAGGCGGCAAAGGTTGGTGTAACTGGCGATTCCTTCGATACCTATGCCCGCGATCTCGCACCCGACATGGGCGTGCTGGAACTGCTCGACGCGCAGCCGGAGTTCACCACCCCGATCTGGGACTACCTCGCGGCACTGGTCGATGAGCAACGCATCAGTGATGGCCAGGCCATGCTCGCCGCCAATGCGACGACGCTGGTGCAGGTGTCGCAACAATATGGCGTGGATTCGGCTACGGTGGTCGCGGTGTGGGGCGTGGAAAGCGACTACGGCAAGACCTTCGGCAAGCGGCCGTTGCTGGTGTCACTGGGCACGCTGTCGTGCTTCGGCCGGCGCCAGGAATTCTTCCGTGGTGAATTCTTTGCCACCTTGAAGCTGTTGCAATCCGGCGATCTCAAGCCCGAGGGACTGACTGGTTCGTGGGCGGGCGCGTTCGGCCATACGCAATTCATGCCATCGACCTATCAGCGCATTGCCGTGGACGGCGATGGCGACGGTCGTCGGGACCTGGTCGCCAGCATCCCCGACGCGCTGGCTTCGACCGCAAACTATCTGAAGCAGGCGGGTTGGCGTACGGGCGAACCATGGGGATACGAAGTGAAGTTGCCCGTGGGTTTCGACGCCCGGCTCGCGGGCAGGAAGAGCAAACGCCCATTGTCAGACTGGATCGCGCGTGGCGTGACCCGCATCGATGGTGCTTCGATCCCCGCTGCCGATACGCAAGCGGGCGTGCTGTTGCCGGCGGGCGCGAATGGACCGGCATTCCTGGTGTTCCGCAATTTCGACGCGATCTATTCCTACAACGCCGCCGAAAGCTATGCGCTGGCCATCGCCACCCTGTCCGATCGTTTGCGCGGCGGCGGCGCGCTGGTCACGCCGTGGCCGACCGACGACCCGGGCCTGGGCCGTGGCGAACGCAGGCAGTTGCAAACTTTGTTGCTGGCGCGCGGCCATGCGATCGGTGAAGCCGACGGCATGATCGGCACGCTGACCCGGCGCGCGATCGTTCTCGAACAGCAACAGCTGGGAATGCAGCCGCAGGATGGGCGCGCAGGGAGAAAGATCCTCGATGCGTTGCGCAAGCAAGGGCCGCCGGTGCTGCCGCCACCCTGATGCTCGTGGGACAGGTTTGTAGGAGCGGCGCAAGCCGCGAATTGGAGCCTTCGGGTCTCGGGATCGATCGGTGTTCGGTGCCGACGCCTTCGCGGCTTGCGCCGCTCCTGCAAGGGCGCGCTGGCATACTTCGCCTACTAACAATCTACAAGGGGAAGCACATGCGTTTGCCGGTCTTTTCGCTCCTGTTTGCACTCGGCGTATCGTCGCCGGTCTTGGCAACGGCCCCGGCTCCCGCGGCCGAAGTCGCCCGCTATGCCGAAACCTTGTTCAAACAGGTCTGCCCTGACGTCCAGGCACCTGGTGCGGTGGTACTCGTGGCGCGTGGCGACCGGGTGCTTTACCGCGGCGCATGCGGCGCCGCCAGCATCGAACTCGGGGTGCCGTTGTCGCCCGACCAGGTGTTCCGCCTCGGTTCGATCACCAAGCAGTTCGCCGCCGCCGGCGTGTTGAAACTGGCCGAGGACGGCAAGCTTTCGCTGGATGACCCGTTGACGAAATTCGTTCCGGGTTACCCAGGCGGTGAGAAGATCACGGTGCGAATGCTGCTCAACCACACCTCGGGGATCAAGAGCTACACCGACATCCCCGGGGTGATGGACGGTCCGATCCAGAAGACCGTCAGCACCGCGCAACTGATCGACACCTTCAAGAACGAGAAACCGGACTTCGCCCCGGGCGAAGGCTGGAAGTACAACAACTCCGGCTATGTGCTGGTCGGTGCGGTGATCGAGGCGGCCAGCGGCATGCCGTGGCATGCGTGGCTGAAGAAGAGCTTTTTCGATCCGCTGGGCATGAAGCACACCGGCTACGGCGACGAAGCCGTGGCGGTGATCCCGGGCCACGTCATGGGCTACACCTTGAAGGATGACAAGTGGGCGGTGGCCATGTACCTGAGCATGACCCAGCCGCATGCGGCCGGTGCGCTGGTGTCCACCGTCGACGACCTGTTGCGCTGGAACCGCGCGCTGCATGAGGGCAAGGTACTCAAGGCCGACAGCTACCGGCAGATGATCACCCCGGTGGGCAAGGCGGCCGACGAACATTACGGCTTCGGCATTTCCCATGAGACCTTCCGTGGCACCGACATGCTGCAGCATGGTGGCGGCATCTTCGGGTTCAGTACGTTCCTGCTCTACCTGCCCGCGGAAGACCTGACCGTCGCCGTCCTCCACAACGCCGACAGTGGCCTTCCATCCGGGATCGGCGTCGAGATGCTGGCGCGCATGCTCGCGGCACAGGCCATCGGCAAGCCGTATCCGCAGAAGAAGGCGATCGCGATCGATGCTGCCACGCTGAAGGAATACGAAGGCGTCTACCGCATCGACAAGGACGCCGCACGCGTCGTGCGCGTGGTCGACGGAAAACTGACCTCGCAGCGCACCGGCGGTCCCGCCTACGCCTTGATCCCGATTGCGAAGGATGTGTTCCTGTTCGATGAGGGCTTGTCGCGCATGGTGTTCGAGCGTGATGCGGCCGGCGGGATCGCGGCCATGCGCTTCTTCGCCGATGACGAGGGCGAGGGGGATGTGGTGAAGCGCTCGGACGAGCCGTTGCCGACCGAGCGCGATTCGGTCGCGTTGCCGAAGCTGGTGCTGGAGCGGCTGGTCGGCAAGTACGCGCACCAGGGCATGCAGATGACGGTGGCGCTGGACGGCGAAAAGCTCAGCGCGCAGCTCGCCGGGCAACCGGCGTTCGAGATCTTCGCCGAATCGCCGACGAAGTTCTTCCTGAAGGTCGTGGAGGCATCGCTGGAGTTCGCGCCGGGCGATGCACCCGCCTCCTCGGTGACGCTGCGTCAGGGCGGGCAGGTCATCGAGTTCAAGCGCGAATAATCCGTAGGAGCGGCTTCCAGCCGCGAGCTCTTGCTGTCGTTCGCGA
>JBOHXX010000195.1:0-6434 GCA_050737675.1 Pseudoxanthomonas sp. | reverse complement strand
GCTCCCCAGCCTTGCGCACGACACCCGGAAGGTCGGCCGCGAGCCGTTGGAGTGTCGCGCGCGACCCGAAAAGCCTCGCGGCCGAGCCCGCAGGGCCTCGCGCGCGAACCTCTGCAGCCTCGCGCACGAGGCCCTGCAGCCTCGCGCCCGGGTTTCGGAGGATCGCGCGCCTGCAAAGGCGGCCTGGCCCGGGCCACTCCCTACTTCGTTGCCCCATCCAGACGCCAGGCATGCAATCCTCGCCAGGTTCACCACGGCAAAGGAAACGGACATGAAACTCGGCGCATTCTCGATCAGCCTGGCGGTCAAGGACCTGCAGGCTTCAAGGGCCTTCTACGAAGCCTTCGGCTTCAAGGAGTTCGGCGGCAACGCCGCGCAGAACTGGCTGATCCTGAAGAACGGCGATCACATCATCGGCCTGTTCCAGGGCATGTTCGAAAAGAACATGCTGACCTTCAACCCGGGCTGGGACAGCAACGCCAGCAAGCTCGGCACCTTCACCGACGTGCGCGAGTTGCAGCGCCAGTTGAAGGCGCAGGGCATCGAGCTGATGAGCGAAGCCGACGAAACCAGCACCGGCCCGGCGAGCCTCATGGCCATCGACCCCGACGGGAATCCGGTGCTCCTCGATCAGCACGTTTGAGCAATGCGGTCGCTGCCTTGTAGGTCCGAGCTTGCTCGGATGCTTTCGCACAGGATCAAGAGCATCCGAGCAAGCTCGGACCTACAAAGATGGGAAGTGACTCCACTCGCGGTGTTTTTCGCGACTTACGTCGCTCCTACGCGCAACGTTCGCGGCTCGGCTTCACCCCGGCGCCAGGCGGGTGGGGTAGGCTCGCGGCGTGCCCATTGCTGGAAAGACAACGATGCCGAACGCATTGCTTCGCACCACGCTCCTCCTCATCGCCCTGTTGAGTGGCTGCGTGACTGATCGTGTCGTCACCGGTGGCGATCAACCACCACGGGTTTCCTCGTCGGTGCATACGATCGTCCTCGCACGCGGACAAAAGGCCGTCATCGCCGACGAATCGCTCACCGTCGAACTCACCGAGATCAACGACAGCCGCTGCCCGGCCAAAGTTACCTGCATCTGGGCAGGCCATGCCGCCGTCACCCTGCAGGTCAGCAAGCCCGGCCTGGTGGCGGGACGCGTGGTCATCGGCAGCGAAGCGCCATCGAGCATGAAACTACCGTCCGATGCCAGCTACGGCGGCTATCTCTTCCATCTGGTGGAACTGGAACCCGGCAATGCCGATGGCTCGACGCAGACTGCATCTTCGCAACGCGCAACGATCAGCGTAACCAGGTTGCCGCGAGGTCAATAGACAACGCGTAGGGTGGGCCTTGGCCCACCGCATGGGTGACGCGAATCGCGGATGGTGGGCCAAGGCCCACCCTACGATCACGTACCCGGCCGCGCCAGCGGTTTGGGCTCGGTGACTTCCTGGCCGGGTTCGGCCTTGCCCGACATTTCCGCGCCCGCGTCCGGGGCCAGCCTCAGCATCATCCATACCGAACTGGCCGAGACCAGGCCGACGGTGAGGAAGGCGAAAGTGAAATTGATCGCTGCTTCCAGCGGTTGCCCGGTGGCGAGGCTGGCGACGCTCAGCGCGTAACCGCCGATGGTGATGCCGAGGGCCAGCGACAACTGCTGGGCCATCGCCGCCAGGCTGCTGGCCTGGGCCATGCGCGCGGGTTCGACTTCGGCGTAGATGATCGCGTTGAGGCTGGTGAACTGCAGCGAACGGAAACAGCCGCTGACCAGCAGCACGCCGATGATCAACGGATACGGCGTGTCCGCGCGGAACAGGCCGAAGCCGCACAGCAGCAACGAAGCGACCAGCGCATTGGTGATGAGCACCGGGCGGAAGCCGAAGCGATGCAGGATGCGCGCGGCCAGGGTCTTCATGAACATCGCCCCGGCCGCGGACGTGAAGGTGATCAGGCCCGACTGCAACGGATTGAGGCCGAAGCCCAGCTGCAGCATCAGCGGCAACAGGAATGGCGTGGCGCCGATGCCGATGCGGAACAACGAACCACCGATCACGCCGAGGCGGAAGGTCGGCAACTTCATCAGGCCGAGATCGATCAGCGGATGCGCGTGGCGGCGTGAGTGAAGCACGTACAAGGCCAGTCCGGCGGCGCCGGCAAGCAGGCAAGCGAGTGCGACCGGGGTGCTGACCAGGTGCCGGCCCATGCTGGCGAAACCGAACATGGTCAGGGCCAGGCCGACTGCCGACAGCGCGAACCCGCGCCAGTCCAGCGGTCGCGCTTCGCCGCGCAGCAACGGGATATGCCGCCAGGCCAGATAGATGCCCAGCAGGCCCATCGGCAGGTTGATCAGGAAGATGAAACGCCAGTTGCCGTAGGTGGTGATCAGGCCGCCCAGCGGCGGGCCCATCATCGGTCCAAGCAGCGCGGGAATGGTCAGCCAGCTCAAGGCCCGCACCAGTTGCGCCTTGGGGATGCTGCGCAACAGGACCAGGCGGCCCACCGGCACCATCATCGCCCCGCCCATGCCCTGCAGGAAACGCGCGGCCACCAGCGCGCCCAGCGAGTCCGACGCCGCGCAGCCGATCGAACCGAGCAGGAACACCGCGATCGCGGTCATGAAGGTCGGGCGCGCGCCGAAACGGTCGGCGACCCAGCCGCTGATCGGGATGAACACCGCCAGCGCCAGCATGTACGTGGTCAGGGCCAGCTTCAGCGCCACCGGCTCGACCCCGAAGTCCTGCGCGATCGCCGGCAGCGAGGTGGCGATGGCGGTCGAGTCCATGTTCTCGATGAACAATGCGGTCGCGACGATCAGCGGCAACAGGCGTTCGTGCTTCACTCGGCGGGCGGGTTCGAACGGGAATGGGGCGCCATTGTCGCCGACGTACTTGCCAGTCGGCGTGATTGGTTCCGCAAAGACGCTCGGCAGGCAAGCCCGCGGTCTTGCGAGGTTGCGCTGGCGGGAAGGCGGGTCGAGGCTCGCCTTACACCTCGACGTGGATCCCGCACTCCCGCTTCAAGCCGAAGAAGCGCGTGTCTTCCTCGCTCATGCCCGGCTCCCAGCGCGACGTCGTGTGGAAGTCGCCGATCGAGACATAGCCTTCGTCCCATAGCGGGTGATAGGGCAGGCCGTGTTTCTTCAGGTACACCCAGACGTCGCGGTCGGTCCAGTCGGCGAGCGGGCTGACCTTGTAGCGGCCGTTGCGCAGTTCCACGATCGGCGTGTTGCGACGGCTGGCGGCCTGGCTGCGGCGCAGGCCGGTGAACCAGGTGCGCACGCCGAACTCGTCCAGCGCGCGGCGCATGGGTTCGACCTTGCGCAGGTTGTTGTACTGGTCGATGCCGACCACGCCCTGTTCCCACAAACGGCCGTGGCGCGCTTCCATCCACGCGCGGCTGACCAGCGGTCGCACCACCTTCAGATTCAACTTCAGGCGTTCGACCAGTTCATCGGCGAAGCGGTAGGTTTCCGGAAACAGATAGCCGGTGTCGACCAGGATCACCGGGATGTCCGGCTTCTGCCGCGTGAGCATATGCAGCGCCACCGCCGACTGTGCGCCGAAGCTGGAAGACAAGGCATGGCCTTCCTGGCCATTGGCCAACGCCCATTCGACGCGTTGCTCGGCATTGCGGGTTTCCAGCCAGGCATTGAGCTCGGTCAGGCCCTGGGAATCGTTGCTGGCGGGAATGGCGTTCATGCTTGCAGTTCCAGGGAGATTTGCTTGTTCGTGGGGTAGGGAGGCAGTTCGATGATGTTGGTGCGATGGAGGAAGTCGCCGAAGCCTTCGCTGTCGTCGCGCTCATTCGCGTAACGCGCGAACAGCGGCTCGAGGGCGTCGAGGATTTCGGCCTCGGCGATGTTTTCGCGATACAGGGTGTTGAGGCGCTGGCCGCGATGGTCGGCGCCGAGCATCAGGTTGTAGCGGCCGGGGGCCTTGCCGACGAGTGCGATCTCGCCGAGATAGGGACGCGAGCAGCCGTTCGGGCAACCGGAGATGCGCAGCAGGATCGGCGCGTCGCGCAGGCCGTGCTTTGCCAGCAGCGGTTCCAGCTTGCCGGTGAAATCGGGCAGGTAGCGTTCCGCTTCGGCCATGGCCAATGCGCAGGTGGGCAGGGCCACGCAGGCCACGGCCGTGCGTGCCAGCGCGGTGGGGGCGTTGTTCTCCGAGTCCAGTGCGTATTCCCGTACCAGCGCGTCGATGCGCTCGCGCTCGCTCGCCGGCACGCCGGCGATGATCAGGTTCTGGTTGGCGGTGACGCGGAATTCGCCCTGGTGGATCCGCGCGATTTCGCGCAGGCCGGTCAGGTGCGGGGTGCCGGGACGGTCGGCGATGCGGCCGCTGGGCAGGGACAGGGTCAGGTGCCACTGGCCATCGTCGCCCTCGACCCAGCCGAGGCGGTCGCCGTTGTGCTCGAAGTGCCACGGCCGCGCTGGTGCCAGCTTGAAGCCCGCGCGCTGCTCGATCTGGTCGACGATGAAATCCACGCCGCGGTCGTCGATGGTGTACTTGAAGCGGGCGTGCTTGCGCTCGACGCGGTCGCCGTAGTCGCGCTGGGTGGTAATCGTGGCGGTGGCTACATCCAACACTTGCTCCGGGGTGACGAAGCCGATCACATTACCCAGGCGCGGATAGGTCTTCGGGTCGCCATGGCTGGCGCCCATGCCGCCGCCGATGGCGATATTGAAACCGGCCAGGTCGCCGGCCTCATCGACGATGGCGATCAGGCCCAGGTCGTTGGCGAACACATCGACGTCGTTGAACGGCGGCACCGCCACGGCGATCTTGAATTTGCGCGGCAGGTAGGTGGCGCCGTAGAAGACTTCTTCTTCCTCGCCGCTGTCGGCGACCTTTTCCTCGTCCAGCCACAGCTCGTAGTAAGCGCGGGTCCTGGGCAGGAAATGCGTGGACAGGTTTTGCGCCCACTCGTGCACCTGGGCATGCAGCCGCGACTGCAGCGGATTGCTGGCGCCGAGCACGTTGCGGTTGACGTCGCCGCAGGCGGCGATGGTGTCCATCGCGGCGGCGTTGATCGCCTGCATCGTGGCCTTGAGCTCGCGCTTGATCACGCCATGGAACTGGAAGGTCTGGCGGGTGGTGACGCGCAGCGAGTGGTTGGCATAGGTGGTGGCGATGTGGTCCAGCTGCAGCCACTGCGCCGGGGTGAACACGCCGCCCGGCGCACGGATGCGGATCATGAACTGGTGGGCGGGTTCGAGTTTCTGCCGCCGGCGCTCGTCGCGGATATCGCGATCGTCCTGCTGGTAGCTGCCGTGGAATTTGACCAGGCGCTGGTCATCGAAGGACAGCGAACCGGTGAGCGGATCGGCCAGGCCTTCCAGCAGCGTGCCACGCAGGCGGCGGCTGTTGATCTTGATGTCTTCTACGGAGGGGTGGGTCATGTCATCACTTGATGTGGGAGCGACGTAAGTCGCGAATGCTCTTCCGGGGTGCCGCGTTCGCGACTTACGTCGCTCCCACAACAGCGTGTCGGTCAATACACATCGCGGCTGTAGCGGCCCTCCGCCTGGAGTCTGCTGAGGTAATCGGCGGCGCCTTCGGCATCCACGCCCGCCTGCTCGGCGACGATCTGCAGCAAGGCCGCATGCACGTCCTTGCCCATGGCGATGGCGCCGCAGACGTAGAAATGCGCGCCGCCTTCCAGCCAGTCGTAGACCTCGCGGCCGCGTTCGCGCAGGCGCTGCTGCACGTAGATCTTTTCCGCCTGGTCGCGGGAGAACGCCACGTCCAGGCGCTGCAGTTCGCCCTTGTGCAGCGCGTCCTGCCATTCGGTCTGGTAGAGGAAGTCGGTATTGAAGTGGCGCGCGCCGAACAGCAGCCAGTTGCGGCCGTTGGCGCCGGTCTCGGCACGCTCCTGGACGAAGCCGCGGAACGGGGCCACGCCGGTGCCGGGACCGACCATGATGAGGTCGCGCGATGCGTCGGCCGGAACACGGAAGCGCTCGTTGGCCTCGATGTAGACCGGGGCGTGGTCGCCTTCGTCCAGCGCGGAAAGGAAGCCGCTGGCCGCGCCGACATGCGCGTGGCCGAAGGCCTGGTAATCCAGCACGTCGACGGTGAGGTGGACTTCCTCGCCGACGCGCTTGCGGCTGGAGGCGATGGAATACAGGCGCGGGGTCAGTGGACGCAGCGCGGCGACCAGTTCCTGCGGCTCCCAGTGCGCGGGCCAGCGGCGCAGCACGTCGGCCAGCTGGTGCGTGCCCAGCAACGCGGAAAAATCGGCAGTGCGGGTGGGGGAGAGCAGGTCGTTGAGTTCTTCCGAGCGCGACTGCGCCGCATGGCTGGCCAGGAACGGGCGGCTCAACTTGGTCAGCTCCCGGCGCGAGGCCAGCCATTCGCGCAACGGCAGCGATTCTTCTTTTTCCAGCACCGGCGCATCGCCATCGAGTTCCAGCGCCTGCAGCACGCCGTCCACCAACA
>JBOHXX010000194.1:0-6435 GCA_050737675.1 Pseudoxanthomonas sp. | reverse complement strand
GTGGGTGATGCGGGTATTCGCGCCCGGTTTCGAGCTGGGCAGCGAGCAGTCGCGGCTGGCCACGGAAATGCTGCGCATTACCTTCCCCTATGTGCTGTTCATTTCGCTGGCCTCGCTGGCCGGCGGAATCCTCAACACCTACGAGCGTTTCGCAATCCCCGCGCTGTCGCCGGTGCTGCTCAACGTGGCGATGATCGCCGCGGCCCTGGGCCTGGCCCCGCAGATGCCGCGCTGGGGTTTCGAGCCGGTGGTGGCGCTGGCCTGGGGCGTGTTCGCGGCGGGAATCCTGCAACTGGTGTTCCAGTTGCCCGCGCTGTCCCGCCTCGGCCTGTTGCCGCGGCCGCGCCTGCCAGCAGGGCATCCGGGGGTGCGCAAGATCATGCGCCTGATGGTGCCGACGCTGTTCGGCTCATCGGTGGCGCAGTTCAACCTGCTGTTCAACACCATGGCCGCGTCGATGCTGTTCAGCGGCAGCGTGGCCTGGTTGTATTACAGCGACCGGCTGCTGGAATTCCCGCTGGGCATGTTCGGCGTGGCGATCGGCACGGTGATCCTGCCGCACCTCTCCAGTCGCCACGCGGCCAGCGATCCCGACGGATTCTCGAAAGGCATCGATTGGGGTTTCCGTCTTTGTCTGCTGATCGGATTGCCTGCCTGCCTGGGGCTGATCCTGTGCGCGGAACCCCTGATCGCCTCGCTGTTCGGCTATCGCAACTTTTCCGCATTCGACTCGCACATGAGCGCCCTGAGTCTGATGGCGCAGTCAACGGCGGTACCCGCCTTCCTGCTGGTCAAGGTGCTGGCGCCCGCGTTCTATGCGCGGCAGGACACACGCACGCCGGTCAAGGCAGCGGTGGTTTCGGTGCTGGCCAATGCGATGTTCACGGTGTTGCTGGTCGCGGGGATGCTCTGGTGCACGCAGGACGGGCAAGCGGCCCTGGCGACCCATGGCGGTGATGCATGGGCGGCCTTGAAGCAGCTTCCCGGTACCCATGCATTGCTGGCCTTGGCCATCGCCCTGGCGGGCTGGCTCAACGCGCTGCAACTCGGCTGGTACCTGCGCCGTGCAGGCGTATACAAGCGCCAGCCAGGGTGGCGCCGTTTCCTGCGCCAGATCAGCGTGGCCAGCCTGGGAATGGTGCTGGTGGTGGGTGCGCTGTTGTTGGCATGGGATGGCTGGATGTCGTGGCCCTGGTGGGAACGCGTATCCAAGCTGGCGGTCGTGGTCGGCTGCGGCGGCGCGGCCTATGCGGGCCTGCTGTGGCTGCAGGGCATCCGTCCCCGCGACCTGCGCGGACATTGAGTTGCGACGGCCCGGCTATACTTCATGGTGATGAGCAGGCTGTTTCGTGACGTCGATGGCGGGGCGTTGTTCCCGCACGGTAGCGTGGTCTGCATCGGCGCCTTCGACGGTCTGCACCTGGGCCATCGGGCGCTGGTGCGCCATGCCGTTACGCGTGCCCACGATTTGTCGCTGCCGGCGGTGGCCCTGAGCTTCGAGCCGCTGCCGCGCGAATTCTTTTCCCGCGACCTGCCGCCGCCGCGCCTGACCCTGGCCCGCGGCAAGTACCAGGGCCTGCGTGAACTGGGTGCCGATGGCGTCGGACTGCTGCGCTTCGATGCGCGCCTGGCGGCGATGAGCGCCGAGGATTTCGTGCAGAAAATGCTGGTCGGGCGCCTGGGCGCGCGCGAAGTCTGGATCGGCCCGGATTTTCGCTTCGGCAACCGCCGCGGCGGGGACCTGCCGCTGCTGCAGCGGATGGGCGCGGAGCTGGGCTTTTCCGCGGGGGAAATAGAGGCCGTGCAGATGCAGGGCGAGCGGGTTTCCAGCACGCGTATCCGCGAAGCATTGCGCAACGGCGATTTCACCGACGCGACGCGCCTGCTCGGCCACGCCTATGCGATCGGCGGCCGGGTGGTGCGCGGCAAGCAGCTCGGGCGCACGCTCGGCTTCCCCACCGCCAATTTGCGCTTCCCGAAGACCCCGGCGCTGTCCGGCATCTACGCGACCTGGGTGCATGGCGTCGGCGATCGTCCGCATGCGTCGGTGTCCAGCTTCGGCACGCGCCCCACCGTCGATGGCGTCGAGCCTTTGCTGGAAGCGCACTTGTTCGATTTCGACGGCGACCTGTACGGGCGCCACATCGAAGTCGAATTCGTGGCCAAGTTGCGCGACGAACTGAAATTCCCCGACCTGCCGTCACTGACCGAGCAGATGCAACGCGACGCCGAAACCGCGCGCCGCCTTCTTTCCGAACAACGACTGCGAGCCACCGCGTGACCCAGGATTACAAGACCACCCTCAACCTGCCCGCCACGGAATTCCCGATGCGCGGCGACCTGCCCAAGCGCGAGCCGCAGACGCTGGCGCGCTGGCAGGCCGGCGACCTGTACGCGCAGTTGCGCGCCAACGCCAAGGGTCGCCCGTCGTTCGTGCTCCACGACGGCCCGCCTTACGCCAACGGCGCGATCCACATCGGCCATGCGGTCAACAAGATCCTGAAGGACGTGATCGTCAAGTCGAAGTATTTGTCCGGTTTCGATGCGCCGTACGTGCCAGGCTGGGATTGCCACGGCCTGCCGATCGAGATCGCGGTGGAAAAGAAATTCGGCAAGGTCGGCGAGAAACTCGATGCCGCCGCGTTCCGCGCCAAGTGCCGGGAATACGCGCTGGAACAGATCGACGTGCAACGCAGCGACTTCCAGCGCCTGGGCGTGATCGGCGACTGGAAGCAACCGTATCGCACCCTCGATTTCAAGTACGAAGCCGACATGCTGCGCGCACTGGCGAAGATCGTCGAACGCGGCCACCTGGCGCGCGGGGTCAAGCCGGTGTACTGGTGCTTCGATTGCGGTTCGGCCCTGGCCGAAGCGGAGATCGAATACCAGGACAAGGTGTCGCCGGCGATCGACGTCGGCTACGCCGCACGCGATGCGAAGGCATTGGCTGCGGCATTCGGTATCGCAGCGCCGGAGAGCGTCGAACTCGCGCTGCCGATCTGGACCACCACGCCGTGGACGCTGCCGGCCTCGCTGGCGATCTCGCTGGGGCCGGACCTGGACTACGTGCTGGTCGAAGGTCCGGACCGTCACGGCCAGCGTCGCTGGCTGATCCTCGCCGAAGCCCTGGCCGAGTCGGCATTGCTGCGTTATGGCGTCGACACCCTGACCGTGCATGCGCACGCGAAAGGCAGTGCGCTGGAAGGCCTGCTGTTCGCGCATCCGTTCTACAGCGAACGTGATATCCCGGTGATCCTGGGCGACCACGTGTCGTCCGAGGACGGCACCGGCGCCGTGCACACCGCCCCCGGCCACGGCCAGGAGGACTTCGCGGTCGGCCTGCAATACGGCCTGATCGATCGCTACACCGCCGCGCAGGTCAATCCGGTCGATGGTCGCGGCGTCTACCTGCCCAGCACGCCGCCGGCGGGCGAGGTGGCGCTGGCCGGCATGCATATCTGGAAGGCGAACGAAGCCTTGGTCGATGTGCTGCAGAAGAGCGGCGCCTTGCTCACCTACGCGAAATTCGAGCACAGCTATCCCCATTGCTGGCGGCACAAGACGCCGGTGGTATTCCGCGCCACGCCGCAATGGTTCATCTCGATGGACAAGGCCAACCTGCAGCGCGACGCGGTGGAAGCGATCAAGGACGTTGCCTGGATTCCCGACTGGGGCCAGGCGCGCATCACCGGCATGGTTGAAGGCAGGCCGGACTGGTGCATCAGCCGCCAGCGCACCTGGGGCGTGCCGATCGCCTTGTTCACCGACATCGAAACCGGCGAACCACATCCCGACACACCGGCGCTGATGCGCAAGGCGGCCGAACTGGTGGAACGCGGCGGCGTGGATGCGTGGTTCGCGCTGGACAAGATGGAACTGCTCGGTGAAGACGCTTCGCGTTACGACAAGGTCACCGACATCCTCGACGTCTGGTTCGATTCCGGCGTGACCCACGAATGCGTGCTGGCGCAACGTAATGCCGAAGGCCTGCACAAGCCCGCGGACCTGTACCTGGAAGGTTCGGATCAACATCGCGGCTGGTTCCAGAGTTCGCTGCTCACCGGCGTGGCGATGGATGGCGTAGCGCCGTACAAGCAGGTGCTGACCCATGGCTTCGCCGTGGACCAGAACGGCCGCAAGATGTCCAAGTCACTGGGCAACGTGGTTGCGCCGCAAAAGGTCATGGATGCGATGGGCGCCGACGTGCTGCGCCTGTGGGTGGCCTCGACCGACTACCGCAACGAAATGTCGGTCAGCGATGAGATCCTCAAGCGCAGCGGCGATGCCTACCGCCGCATCCGAAACACGGCGCGGTTCCTGCTCAGCAACCTCGACGGTTTCGATCCGGCGCGCGACCTGCGTCCGCTCGACGACATGGTCGCGCTGGACCGCTGGATCGTGCACCGCGCCGACGCGCTGCAGACGCGCATCGTGGACGCCTACGCGCGCTACGACTTCGCCGACATCGTCCAGGCGCTGTCCAATTTCTGCAGCGTCGACCTGGGTTCCTTGTACCTGGACGTGACCAAGGACCGCCTGTACACGATGCAGGAGGATTCGCGCGGCAGGCGCTCCGCGCAGAGCGCGATGTTCCGCATCCTCGAGGCGTTCACCCGCTGGATCGCGCCGATCCTCAGCTTCACCGCCGACGAGATCTGGGGTTTCCTGCCGGGCAAGCGCGTGGACAACGTGCTGTTCGCCACCTGGTACGACGGCCTGGCCCCGCTGCCCGCTGACGCACCGCTGTCGGCCGAGGACTTCGACAAGCTGCTGGCGCTGCGCGAGCAGATGGCCAAGGTGCTGGAACCGATGCGCGCCAACGGCGTGATCGGCGCCGCGCTGGATGCGGAAGTCGCGGTATCGGCCAGCCCGGAACTGGTGTCGAAGTGGCAGCCGCTGGCGGAGGAGTTACGTTTCCTGTTCATCAGCGGCGACGTCAGCGTGACCCCGGTCAACGCGGACGAGGTCTTCGTGCTGGCGCAGCCGACCACCAAGCTCAAGTGCGTGCGTTGCTGGCATCACCGCACGGATGTGGGGACCGACGCCGTGCATCCTGAGTTGTGCGCGCGTTGTGTGTCCAATATCGAAGGGCCGGGCGAGGACAGGAAGTGGTTCTGATTTTGCTTCCTTCTCCCACCGGGAGAAGGTGGCGCGCAGCGACGGATGAGGGAAGAAATCTTCAGTCGCACTGAATTCCAGTAGTTCCGTCATTCTTCTTCCCTCATCCGCCCTTCGGGCACCTTCTCCCGAGGGGAGAAGGAAACAAAGCAAGGCTCCACGCATGTCGAAACATCCCAAACCCAGCGCCCTGATCTGGCTGATCCTTTCGATCCTCGTCATCGCCCTGGACCAATGGTCCAAGGCCTGGGTGCTGGCCAAGTTGCCGGAATACACCGCGATTCCGGTGATCGACGGCTTCTGGAACTGGTTCCGCACCTACAACACCGGCGCGGCCTTCAGCTTCCTGAGCGACGCCGGTGGCTGGCAGATCTGGTTCTTCACCGTCCTGGCGGTGGTGATCTGCGGCCTGCTCGGCTTCTGGCTGTCGCGCACGCCGCGCGGCGACTGGCGCCAGGCGGCGCCTTATGCGCTGGTGATCGGTGGCGCGCTGGGCAACGTGATCGACCGGCTGATCCACGGGCACGTGATCGATTTCATCCAGTGGCACTGGCGCGACCATTACTGGCCGTCGTTCAACCTGGCCGATTCAGCCATCGTCGCCGGCGCCGTCGGCATCGCCCTGTTCGGGCTGCTCGACGGCAAGCGCAAGCAAAAAGCGGGATAATCGGCGCATGGACGTATTGCTCGCCAATCCCCGGGGTTTCTGCGCCGGCGTCGACCGCGCCATCGAGATCGTCAAGCGCGCCATCGAGACCCTCGGCGCGCCGATCTACGTGCGCCACGAAGTCGTGCACAACCGTTTCGTGGTCGAGGACCTGCGCGACCGCGGCGCGGTGTTCGTGGAAGAACTCGACGAAGTACCCGACAACGCCACGGTGATCTTCAGCGCGCATGGCGTGTCGCAGGCGGTGCGCGCCGAAGCCACCGCGCGCGGGCTGAAGATCTTCGACGCCACCTGCCCGCTGGTGACCAAGGTGCATTTCGAAGTCGCGCGCCACTGCCGCGCCGGCCGCGACGTGGTGCTGATCGGCCATGCCGGGCATCCCGAGGTGGAAGGCACCATGGGCCAGTGGAATGCCGAAAGCGGGGCAGGGCGGATCTACCTGGTGGAAGACATCGAGGGCGTGGCCACGTTGCAGGTGTCGCAGCCGCAGAACCTGGCCTACACCACCCAGACCACGCTGTCGGTCGATGACACCCGCGGCATCATCGAGGCCCTGCGGGCGCGTTTCCCGGCGATGGAGGGCCCCCGCCACGACGACATCTGTTACGCCACCCAGAACCGTCAGGATGCGGTGCGCGAGCTGGCTGCGC
>JBOHXX010000193.1:0-6454 GCA_050737675.1 Pseudoxanthomonas sp. | reverse complement strand
ACCTATGTCTACCGGGACATGCTGGACCTGCGCCTGCCGCGCACCTCGCGGGAGCTGGCCCAGGTCCAGGGGCCGCCGATCGCACCGGAGAAACTGGCTGCCGCCGACCTGGTCTTTTTCGGCAGCAAGGGCAGCGTCAGCCATGTCGGTATCTATGTGGGCGAAGGGCGTTTCGTGCATGCGCCCAGCACCGGCGGCACGGTCCGCCTGGACCGGCTGGATGGACCTTACTGGCGGGACCACTATTCCGGCGCCAAGCGGGTCCTGCGCTGAAAGTGTGACCGCTATCGCCATTACTTCACGTGTCGCTAACGAAATTTGAACCTTATGAAGGACTTATGACGGCATGATCCGTCCCTTGCCCGCTACACAGACTTCCGCGTGACGACCGACGACCTGCAAAAAGGCCTGCCCGCCGCCCGCCGCTCCCCGCTTCGGAGCGTGTTCCGCTCCCTCCTCTGCGCTGCCGCCCTCTGCCTGACCAGCATTTGCGCCCAGGCCCAGATCGCTCCTGCCAGCGTCACCCCGGAACCCATCGCGAAGCCTGTGCTTGCTTTGGCCAGCGAAGATGCCGTGGTGACCGACGCCAAGCCCGAAGCGGCAGCCAACGCCCAGAACAGCATCCGCCAGAAGGCCGCCGAAGCCGCCGCAGCCACTCTTACCGCGTTGCTGCCGCGTCTGGCCGCCAGCGACAGCATGCCGATGCTGGACCGCTCGGCGATGTTCGCAGGCGACCTCAGCCGCCTGCTGGCCAATTACGACCTCAGCCAGACCGGCGCGGGCACGCAAGCGGGATCGGGCGGCAAGGTCCAGGCCGTGCTCAAGCGCGCACTGACCCTGCTGGGTACGCCATATCGCTGGGGCGGCACCTCGCCCGATAGCGGTTTCGACTGCAGCGGCCTCGTTGGCTATGTATTCCGCACCGCATTGGGCATCGACCTGCCGCGCGTTTCGCGCGACATGGCCGGCAAGACCGACGCCGAATTGATCAGGAACCGCGAAGACCTGAAGCAGGGCGACCTGGTGTTCTTCGGCCATCGCGGCCGGGTCAGCCATGTCGGCATCTACGTCGGCGAAGGCCGCTTCCTGCATTCGCCCAGCACCGGCAAGGATGTGCGCGTGGACAGCCTGGTCACCGGCTACTGGAGCGCCAAGTTCATGCAGGCGCGACGCGTGACCATGTAAGCGCCGCGCAAGCGATCCGCGAATACGAAGGCCGCCTAATCAGCGGCCTTTTTCGTGCTCGCTTCCTGGTAATGGACGAAGGTCTGCTCGATGCCCTTGCTCAGTTCCATCACCTTGGTGGCGTATTCGGCCAGCAGGCGGTCATCTTCGCTCTCCGGCTTCCACGCCGGTACCGGCATCGGCTTGCCTTCCACCCCGTCCAGGGCCACGAAGACGATGATGCAATGCGTGCACAGGCGGTTTTCCGCCTGGCTCGCGTCCAGTCCCGGGTCGCGTGCGCGCACGTCGATGGCGAAATGCATGCTGCTGGTGCCGGTATAGACCAGGGTCGCGGTGACGGTGACCAGGTCGCTGATCCGGATCGGGGCGACGAAACGGATCCCGCCCACGGCCACGGTCACGCTGTAATGGCCGCTCCAGCCCACCGCGGCGGCATAGCCGACCTGGTCGATCCACTTCATCACCACGCCGCCATGGACCTTGCCGCCGTAATTCACGTCGGTCGGCTCGGCCAGGAAGCGGAAAGTCAGTTCGCGTTGTTCACCACTCATCTGGTTGCGGCTCCTCGACTGGAGGCGACAGGTTACGCCAGCTTGCGACGGCACGGGCTTGAGGCCATGCTCCGCGCGCAGGGGATCCATACATTCTTCCGGGAGTGGAGAGTCATGCTGCGTACCTTGCTTGCGATCATGGCCGGCCTGGTCACGGCGATGCTGGTGATCTTCGGGGTGGAAGCCGTTGGGCTGTTGCTTTTCCCACCACCGGCCGGGATGCAGCTCGATACCGAAGCGGACCTGGCCAGGCTGGTTGCTCTGTCCTCGCCCGCGGCCAAGGCCTGGCTGGTATTCGGATGGGCGCTGGGCAGTTTCGTCGGCGCCTGGGTGGCGGCGCGGATCAGTCGCCGGCATCGCCGCATCGCCGCCTTGGCGGTGGCCTTGTTCATCGTCGCCGGCACGGTGATGAATGCGATGGTGGTCGCGCATCCGCTGTGGATGAACCTGCTCGGGATCCTGTTGCCCGTTCCGCTCGCCTTGCTGGCTGCACGCCTGGCCGGGCCACGGGGAATGCCCGCGAACCCGTAGATGCAACCCTTGACGGGTTGCCAGCCCGTGCCCGTCACGCCATGCTTCGCCCCATTGCAATATCCCATTGCAAACAAGGAGAACAAGGCGATGGTACGCATGATCCTGGGAATGATTACCGGGGCACTGGCCGCCGGCCTAGGCCTGATCGGTTGCTGGTATGCAAGCGCGAAGTTGTATCCGTTGCCGACCAGCACCGATTTCGCCACGCCTGAGTCATTGTCGGCCTACGCCGCCGGTACGCCCTCCACGGCCATCGCCTGCATCCTGGGCGGATGGGCGTTGGCCGGACTGCTCGGCGGCTGGACCTGCGCGAAGATCGCACGGCCGCATCGCGGTGGCGCGGCGCTGGTCATCGGCGCTGCGCTCACGATCACGGTGATCGTCTACGCCACGCTGATGCCGAATCCCGAATGGGTGACCGTGGTCGGCGTCTTGCTGCCGATGCCGTTCACGGTAATGGCCGGGTTGCTGGCGATCCCACGCGGTGAATCCTGATCCGGCTACATCTCAGGATTTGACCGTGTAGTCCATTCCAACCGAAACCGGACCGGCTTCGATGAAGCCGTACTTCGCATACAGATGTTTCGCATCGCCATCGGCGAACAGCGAGACATTGGAAGACACCGGCGCATTCGTGCGCAGCCAGGCATCCAGCGCGTCCATGATCCGCTTGCCCAGGCCGCGCTTCTGGAATTCGGGCTGGACCGCGATGTCCACCACGACGAAGAAACAGCCGTCGTCGCCGATGATCCGGCCCATGCCGATGACGCGCTCGCCGTCGATCACGCTGACACCGTACAGGGTGTTGGCGAGCCCGCGTACCGCCGCTTCGGCCGACTTGGGCGACAGCCCGGTCGCGCTGCGCAGGCGGCGGTAATCGTCGATGCCGGGGAAGCGCTCGACCAGGCGGAAGCTTTCCATCGCGCTCACGACGACTTCCCCGCTTCCAGGGCATCGTCTTCGATACCGAGGTTGGTCGGCGCGGCTTCGTAGATATTCCGGTCCAGCAATCCGGTTTCCTTGGCCACCAGTACCGGCACCAGCATCTGTCCGGTCACATTGGTCATGGTCCGCATCATGTCCAGGACCCGGTCGATGGCGTAGAGATAGCCGATGGTTTCCAGCGGCAGCCCGGCCGCGCTCAACACCACCGTGGCCATGATCACCGCCGTGCCCGGCACGCCGGCCGTGCCGAAGCTGCCCAGCACCGAGGCGAGCGCGATGATCAGGTATTGCGAAAGCGACAACTCGATGCCCGCGTACTGCGAAATGAACACCGCCGCCAGCGCTGGATAGATCGCGCCGCAACCGTCCATCTTGATGGTCGCGCCCAGCGGCACCGCGAATGCGGCGTAATCCTTGTCCACGCCCAGGTTGTGGGTGGCGCTGCGCAACGACACCGGCAGCGCGGCGAAGCTGCTCGAGGCGACGAACGCCACCTGCATGCCAGGCGCGGCGCCGCGGAAGAACTTCCACGGGTTCAGGCCGTGCGCCAGCAACAGGCCGCTGTACACCACCGCGATATGGAAGGCGCAGGCTGCGTACAGCGCGACCACGAACATCAGCAACGGCCGCAACTGCTCGAAGCCATAGCCACCGACCAGCGCGGCGATCAGGCCGAAGGTACCGATCGGAGTGAACTCCAGCACGAAACGGGTGACCTGGATCATGATCTCACTGGCCTCGCCGGCCAGCTTGCGCATGCCCGCGACTTTCCCGCCAAGCTTGACGATGGCGAAACCGACCAGGCCAGCGAAGAAGATCACCTGCAGCACCGTGCCGTTGCGCGGCACCAGCACGGTCATGCCATCGGAGGTCCTGGCGCTGGCGGCGCCCGAGAGCGCCTGGAACGGGTTGGACGGCACCAGGTTCAGCAGCATGTCGAGCACGCCCGGAATCTGTTTTTCCTTGTAGTCGGACGCGATCTGCAGCACGCCGACGCCAACGCCCGGCTTCACGATCCAGCCGAACGCCAGGCCCACGCCGACCGCCAGCACTGCGGTGAGCGCGAACCAGAGGAAGGTGCGCCCGGCCAACGCGGCGATCGACTTCTGCCCACTCAGCGAAGCCACCGCGTTGATCACCGCGAAAAATACCAATGGCACCGCGATCATCTTGATCAGGGTGACATAGAGGTCGCCGAGCGGGCCGAACCAGGTCTCGGCATCCGTACCGAACGCCCAGCCCGCCAACGCGCCAAGCACGAAGCCGGCAAGCACGCGTTGCCAGAACGGGATCCTGAACCAGGCAGACACTAATTTCATTTCATCGAATCGCTTTGAACAGGCGCGAACCATAGCGCAGCCTCGCCATCGACGCGATGGCGCTGCTGGAATTACGCCGTGTCATCGGCAGGACACTGCGAGGCGGGCATAATCCGCGCTCGATCCGGAAGGAACCATTGCAAGATGCCAAGACTGTCCCTCGCCCTGACCACCTGCTCCCTCGCCCTGCTTGCAGGCTGCGCCGCGACTCCGGCACGCCAGAACACGCGCGCCGAGATCACCATCGACGTGCCTGCGATTGCGCATCCTTCCGGCGAAACGCCGGCATGGTGGTATCGCAGCGGCGCAGCGCGCGCAGCGGGCAATGGCGCGATGCAGGGACGGGCGAAGAACGTGATCCTGTTCCTCGGCGACGGCATGAGCCTGACCACGGTCGCCGCGGCGCGCGTCCTCGAAGGCCAGCGCAAGGGCAATCCGGGCGAGGAGAACCAGTTGTCGTGGGAAACGTTCCCCAGCACCGCGCTGAGCAAGACCTACAACACCGATTCGCAGACGCCCGATTCGGCCGGCACCATGACCGCGATCACCACCGGGGTGAAGACCCACATGGGTGCGATCGGCGTGGCCTCCGGGCACAAGGAAGATTGCGCCACCAGCCTGAAACAGCCGCTGCTGAGCTGGCTGGAACTGGCCGACAGCGCCGGCCTCGCCACCGGCGTGGTCACCACCACGCGCCTGACCCACGCCACGCCTGCGGCGACCTATGCGCACGCGCCCAATCGCAATTGGGAAAACGATGCCGACCTGCCCGCCGAAGCCAAGGCGCAAGGCTGCAAGGACATCGCCCAGCAGTTGATTTCATCGACGCGTTTCGGTCGCGGCCCCACCGTGGCCATGGGCGGGGGCCGCGGCGAATACACCACGGTCGAACAACGCGACCCCGAATACGACGACAAGGTCGGCCAGCGCCTGGATGGGCGCGACCTGGTCGGCGAGTGGCAGCATGCGCATCCCGATGGCGCCTACGTGTGGAATACCCGTCAGTTCCAGGCGGCGAGCGAGGCTCCATCGATCCTGGGTCTGTTCGAACCCGACCACATGCAGTTCGACCACGACCGCAACCGGGGCCCGGAGGGCGAACCGAGTCTGGCGGAAATGACGGTCGCTGCGATCCACACGCTATCGAAAAATCCCGACGGCTTCGTGCTGATGGTCGAAGGCGGACGCATCGACCACGCCAACCACAACGGCAACGCCTTCCGCGCGCTCGACGAAACCATTTCCCTGTCCGATGCGGTCAGGGCGGCGGTAGCGGCAACGTCCGCGGAAGACACCCTGATCATCGTCACCGCGGACCATTCGCATACGCTGACGTTTTCCGGTTATCCAGTGCGCGGAAATCCGATCCTGGGCAAGGTGCGCGGGATCGGCGGGGAAGACGACGTGCCCGGCGACCTGGCCCGCGACGGCACCGGCCAAGTGTTCACCACGCTCAACTATGCCAATGGTCCCGGCAATACCGGCGCAAGCAACGAACAGCCGGCAGGGCCCAAGCGCTTCCTGCATATGCCCAGCAGCTACGAGCCAAGCGAGGGGCGCCCGGACCTGAGCCACGTCGACACCGAGGATCCCGACTACCTGCAGGAAGCGTTGCTGCCCCTGAAATCGGAATCGCACAGCGGCGAGGATGTCGGTATCTGGGCCAGCGGCCCCGGCAGCGCGGCGGTGCGCGGCACGGTGGAGGAAAACACCATCTACCACTTCATCGTCCAGGCCACGCCGAAACTGCGTGAACGCCTGTGCGCGGCCAGTACCTGCAATGCCGATGGCGTCCCGGTGGAATTGCCGAAGCCGCTGGATTTCGAAAAGAAGTGATTCCTCTGTAGGAGCGGGCCCTGCCCGCGCTGCTTTCTCGCCAGTCAACGAAAGGCACGCGGGCAAGGCCCGCTCCTACAGGCC
>JBOHXX010000192.1:0-6468 GCA_050737675.1 Pseudoxanthomonas sp. | reverse complement strand
TCGAGGCGTTGACCAGCACCGAGTCGCTTTCGCCCATGTGCTTCTTCCAGTCCGCGTCGCCCAGCTTGTCGCGGATCAGCTTGTCGGCGGTGTCCTGGTCGGGGATGCGCAGCAGCGCCTCGGCCACGCACATCAGCAGCACGCCTTCCTCGCTGCCCAGGTCGTACTGGCGCATGAAGGCCTCGATCGCGCCCTGGTCCTGGGCGCGGGCCCGGACCCGGGTCACCAGGTCGGCGGCCAGCGCCTGGGCGGCGGCCTGGTCGGCGATGGGCAGGCGCGCCTGCTCCAGCAGTTCGCGCACGTGTTCGGTTTCGTCGCGCATCCATGCCGCGGTGATGGCCTGGCGCAGCGGGGCCGGTTCGCCCGGGAGCTCGGGAGCAATGAGGTCCGCGCGGCGGTTGGCGGCGGCGGGTGAGGAGGTCGACATGCTGGTCGCGGGACTCGGAAGCGAAGCCCGATAGTTTAGGGCTACCGGGCTGGCCGGGATACCGTCGAATCCTGCGCTTGTACCCTCTGTTCCTGCAGATATTGCGGGCTCCGCCGCGACCCTGGCTGGGGTCGGGATACGCACGCGAAAGCGCCTTCGGGCCTCGCTCAGCGGGGTCCTGCACGGTGTCCGTGGAATCGCCGAAGCTTGCCGCTAACTGTGGCGAGGGCTACCATTTGGCTGTTTTCCGCGACCTCGCAGTGAGGTTGGCGACGTGATCGAGGTGGTTCCGTCTTTCCCCGACGGGCGTAGCGCGCGGCTCCGGCTGCGACCGCCCCGGGCATTGACGGCCCACCAGTTCGTGGCGCTGTTCGCCGTGCTGGCCGGGGCGATGTGGCTGGTGGCAAGCGCGGGCTGGCTGGCGGGTAATGTCTTCGCCCCGGCCTTCGCCCTGCTGCACAGCGTGATCGTGGCAGCGGCGCTGCGCTGGTTGTGGCGTAGCGGCGATCGCGACGAGTGCATCACCATCGGTCCGGAGGTGGTGGAGGTCAGCCGCACCGCGCAGGCGGGCGTGCAGGCGCAAGCGGTATTCCGGGCGCATCCGTACTGGGTGCGACTGGGTATCGAAGAGGAAGGCGAAAGGATTTCGCTGGCTTCCAGTGGCAGGCGGGTCGAGGTGGGCAACTTCCTCGGGCCGGCCGAACGCCGGGAGCTGGCAGGGCAGTTGCAGGTTCTACTGGCGGCCGCAAGCCGCTACCGATGACGCACAAGGGTCTAGGCAATGACGCAAGCGAAACGTTTCTTCAAGCAGGTCACGTGGTCGATGGGTGCGGCCTGCGCATCGATGCTGGCGCCGGCGCTGGCCTGGGCGCAATCGGCCGATCCCAAGCCCTGGCAGCTCAACATGGGCCGCGGCGTCACCTCGTCGGCCAACCATGCCTACGACGCGCACATGTTCGCGCTTTGGGTGTGCGTGGCGATCGGCATCATCGTGTTCGGCGCGATGGGCTATGCGATGTTCAAGTTCCGCAAGTCCAAGGGCGCGGTCGCGGCGCAGTTCACGCATAACACCACCGCCGAGGTCATCTGGACGGTGATCCCGATCCTGATCCTGGTGGTGATGGCCTGGCCGGCCACGGCCAAGCTGATCGCCATGTACGACACCCGCGATTCCGAGATGACGGTGAAGGTCACCGGTTACCAGTGGATGTGGAAGTACGAATACCTGGGCGAGGACGTCGCGTTCACCAGCCGCCTGGATCGCGAGTCCGACCGCATGCGCCAGAGCGGCGCGGTGCCGACGGTGGCCGCCAATCCGCACTACCTGCTCGACGTCGACAACCAGCTGGTGCTGCCGGTCAACACCAAGATCCGTTTCGTGCTGACCGCAGACGACGTGATCCACGCCTGGTGGGTGCCGGCGCTGGGCTGGAAGCAGGATGCGATCCCAGGGATCATCAACGAGGCCTGGACCGACATCCAGACCCCGGGCATCTATCGCGGCCAGTGCGCCGAACTGTGCGGCAAGGACCACGGCTTCATGCCGATCGTGGTGCGCGCGGTGTCGAAGGAAGAATTCAAGCAGTGGCTGGCTTCGAAGAAGCCGGCCGCGGCGACGGCGCCCGTCGAGGCCGCGCCGGCCGCAAGTCCTGCCGATGCGGTGCCGGCCGAGGCCGCGCCTGCTCCCGCCACCGAACCCGCCAAGGCCTGATCGCGTCCTCCGACGCCGTCGTCCCTGCCAGTCCGCATCCGATTTTTTGAGGTAGCACCCCATGGCCCATTCCGAAGTCGCCCACCATGACGATCACGGCCACAAGCAAAGCTTTGTCGAGCGTTGGTTCTTCTCCACCAACCACAAGGACATCGGCACGCTGTACCTGATCTTCAGCTTCATCATGTTCATCATCGGCGCGGGCATGTCGGTGGTGATCCGCGCCGAGCTGATGACCCCGGGCCTGCAGTTCGTGAAGCCCGAGTTCTTCAACCAGATGACCTCGGTGCATGCGCTGGTGATGATCTTCGGCGGGATCATGCCGGCCTTCGTCGGCCTGGCCAACTGGATGATCCCGCTGCAGGTCGGCGCGCCCGACATGGCCCTGCCGCGGATGAACAACTGGTCGTTCTGGATCCTGCCGTTCGCCTTCACCCTGCTGCTGGGGACGCTGTTCCTGCCGGGTGGCGCGCCGGCCGGCGGCTGGACCCTGTACCCGCCGTTGTCGCTGCAGGGCGGCTACAACCTGGCCTTCACCATCTTCGCCATCCACATGATGGGCGTCAGTTCGATCATGGGCGCGATCAACATCATCGCCACGGTGCTGAACATGCGCGCCCCGGGCATGGACCTGTTGAAGATGCCGATCTTCAGCTGGACCTGGCTGATCACCGCGTTCCTGCTGATCGCGGTGATGCCGGTGCTGGCCGGCGCGGTCACCATGCTGCTGACCGACAAGTTCTTCGGCACCAGCTTCTTCAACGCCGCCGGTGGCGGTGATCCGGTGATGTACCAGCACATCTTCTGGTTCTTCGGCCACCCGGAGGTCTACATCATGATCCTGCCGGCGTTCGGCATCGCCAGCGAGATCATCCCGACCTTCAGCCGCAAGCCGCTGTTTGGCTACCAGGCCATGGTCTACGCCACCGCGTCGATCGCGTTCCTGTCGTTCATCGTCTGGGCGCACCACATGTTCACCGTGGGCATGCCGCTGGGTGGCGAGATCTACTTCATGTTCGCGACCATGCTGATCGCGATCCCCACCGGGGTGAAGGTGTTCAACTGGGTCAGCACCATGTGGCGCGGCTCGTTGACCTTCGAGACGCCGATGCTATGGGCGATCGCCTTCGTGATCCTGTTCTCCATCGGCGGTTTCTCCGGACTGATGCTGGCCATCGTGCCGGCCGATTTCCAGTACCACGACACTTATTTCGTGGTCGCGCACTTCCATTACGTGCTGGTCACCGGCGCGCTGTTCGGCATCATCGCCGCGGTTTACTACTGGTGGCCGAAGTGGTCGGGCCGCATGTACAGCGAGTTCTGGGGCAAGGTGCATTTCTGGTGGACGATGGTCTTCGTCAACCTGCTGTTCTTCCCGCAGCACTTCCTCGGCCTGGCCGGCATGCCGCGCCGCATCCCCGACTACAACCCGGTATTCGCGGACTGGAACATGGTCAGCTCAATCGGCGCGTTCGGCATGTTCGTCACCCCGTTCCTGATGGCTGCGATCCTGTTGAGCTCGCTGCGCAACGGGGCCAAGGCCGAAGCCCGCGCCTGGGAACACGCGCGCGGACTGGAATGGACCGTGCCGTCGCCGGCGCCGCACCACACCTTCACCACGCCGCCGGTGATCCGTCCGGGCGACCTGGCCCACGATGACGTGAGCCACTGAGCCAGGAATGAGCGAACCGGTCCGCCCCGTCGATGACTCCGCCGTGCGCCGCAAGCGCGCGGTGCGTACCGCGCTGGTCGTAGGCGGCATCGCGCTGTTGATCTACATCGGCTTCATCCTGTCGGGCGTGGCGGCGGCATGAGCGCGGGCAAGTCCAATTCCGCGGGCATGTTCAAGCTGATCGGGGTGTCGCTAGCCGCGTTCGCCTTCACCTTCTCGCTGGTGCCGCTGTACCGCATCGCTTGCGAAAAAGTCTTCGGCATCCGCCTGGAGCAGGGCCCCGGCGAAGCCAAGACCGCGGCGCTGGCACCGAAGGCGCGCACGGTCACCGTGCAGTTCGATGGCGGGGTGAATTCGAAACTGCCGTGGGCGTTCCATCCGGAGCAGCTGACCATGCAGGTCGTTCCCGGTGAATTGAACGAAGCGAAATATTTCGCCCGCAACGACAGCGCGCACGCGATCGTCGGCAGTGCGGCGCCCTCGGTGGCGCCGTCGCGCGCCTCGGGCTACTTCACCAAGACCGAGTGCTTCTGCTTCACCGCCCAGACCCTGCAGGCCGGCGAAAGTCGCGACATGCCGGTGCGTTTCATCGTCGATCCGAACCTGCCGCTCGACATCGGCACCATCACCCTGTCCTACACCTTCTTCAAGAACGAGGCCCTGACTACCCAGTTGGGCACCGCCAAGGCCTCGTCCTCGCCGCTCGCGGCACCGTAGCTCCACAATCGAAGCAAAAACCGCACTCTCCACCGGATCAGCAACAGGAAAGATTCCGCCATGGCCCAATCGCATTCGCCGGACGCCAACGTCTACTACGTACCGCACCACAGCAAGTGGCCGTTCGTGGGCTCCATCGCCATGTTCACCACCATGCTCGGCGTGGCCAGCTGGCTCAACGAAACCGCGTGGGGCAAGTGGACGTTCTTCGCCGGCCTGGTCATGTTGTGCGCCACGCTGTTCATGTGGTTCGGCGACGTGATCCGCGAATCGGTCACCGGCAACTACAACAAGCAGGTGGACGTGTCGTTCCGCATGGGCATGGTCTGGTTCATTTTTTCCGAGGTCATGTTCTTCGGCGCGTTCTTCGGCGCGCTGTTCTATGCGCGCAACCTGGCGCTGCCGTGGCTGGGCGGCGCCGGCGACGGGGTGATGACCAATGCACTGCTCTGGGAAGGCTATAGCGCGGCCTGGCCGACCGCCGGCCCGGGCCAGGTCGGTGGCGCCTTCCAGACCATTCCGGCCTGGGGCCTGCCGCTGGTCAACACGCTGATCCTGTTGAGCTCCGGTGTGACCCTGACCATCGCCCACCACGCGCTGAAAGCCGCCAACCGCAAGCAGGTGCTGATCTGGCTGGGCCTGACCGTGATCCTGGGCGGCCTGTTCCTGACCTTCCAGGCCGAGGAATACATCCACGCCTACAAGGAATTGAACCTGACCCTGGGTTCGGGCATCTACGGTTCCACCTTCTTCATGCTTACCGGCTTCCACGGCGCGCACGTGTTCCTGGGCACGCTGATGCTGGCGATTATGTGGCTGCGCGTGGCCAGGGGCCACTTCACCAAGGACAACCATTTCGCCTTCGAAGCGGCCGCGTGGTACTGGCACTTCGTCGACGTGGTCTGGCTGGGCCTGTTCCTGTTCGTCTACGTGCTGTAAGCGGATCTGCAGCAGGAATGAAATGGGCCGGCAATGCCGGCCCATTTCGTCTCAGCCGGCCGTGTCCGGTCAGCCGCCGATCCCGTGCGGCTTGATCACCCCGGTGTAGATGCCCAGCGCCACCAGCAGGATCAGTGCCACGGAAACCGCGATGCGCCGGGTGAGCGCGTTGACGGTACGCTTGCTCTGGCCCTTGTCGACCAGCAGGTAGTACAGGCCGGCGCCCAGGTTCCACAGGATCACGACCAGGAACGCGATGATCAGCAGTTTTTGCAGCGAAGGGCTCATGATGGGTTCGTCCAGCGATGTGTTTCCATTATCGCAGCCATGGGTAAAGCGCGCATGAGCCGGTCGGCCGGAAAGCTGTGGATATTCGCGATGATCGTCATCGCCCTGTTCTGCCGGGCGGGGGTGTGGCAGTTGGATCGCGCCAAGCAGAAGCAGGCGATGCTGGCCGAATCGCAGAAAGTACTCGCCGAGCGCAAGCCTTTGCCGCTGTCCGCGGCCGCTGATCCGGCACGCAGGACCGCCTACGACTGGGCATCGGGAGAGGGCCGGTTCGCGCCCGCGCCCGCGGTGTTGCTGGACAATCAAAGTCGCGGGGATCGCGCCGGCGTTCGCGTCTACCGGATCTTCCTGCCCACCACCACCGCGCCGCCGTTGCTGGTCGAACTGGGCTGGTTGCCGCTTCCGGGCGACCGCAAGCTTCCCGCCATCGAAACTCCTCCGGGGCCGATGCACGTGGCCGGCCTGCTGGCGCCGCCGCCTTCGCCGGGCATCGCCGGATCGGTGGTCGCGCCGCAGGCTGATGGCAACCTGCTGGCGATCGGACTGGACCACGCCGCGCTGGCCGACGCATTGAAGAGGCCAAACCTCGCGTCGCGCGTGCTCAAGCTGGATCCGGCGTTGAAGCTCGGCTACGCCCGCGACCTCGACATCCTGCCCAATACCCTGCCGCCCGAGCGCCATCTCGGCTATGCGGTGCAGTGGTTCGGCCTGGCG
>JBOHXX010000191.1:0-6493 GCA_050737675.1 Pseudoxanthomonas sp. | reverse complement strand
GTCCAGGGCTTCGCCCTGCTTGGTCTTCAGGCGGTATTTCTTGTCCCAGATATCCAGCGAGGCCGGCTGCATGGGCACCAGGGATGAACCTGCAGCTTCTTCGTTCTTGACCGCCTCGAGGCGAACCGTACTCATGATTGTGTTGCTCTCCCTGTTGTTTCTGGAACTTTATGGTTGGACTTGTTTTTTTATGCGCCTGGACGGTCGTGCCGGCCAGTGCGGGTACTGCTTGTTGTCGCTTCGGGGGCAGGGCGGCAGCGGCGGCAGCCCGCACGGCGGCGCAAGGCACGTCGTGGCAGGTCCGAATTGTGCGTACGGTCGCGTAAAACCGCTGTCGCCATCGCTGTCATGCGCTATCCCCGGAGCGCCCTATTCCCAAGAAAAACCCCACTGCTTGGGCCCGTTTCGCGCTTGACCGCTATATCTAGTGGCAAAGCGAAGGTTGCAAGCTACGCCGGCCGGATCGGACTGTCAACGGAAAAAAGGCCATGAACTGATGAATTCTGATGACCTGCCTGTTCAGCTTTGGGTGCCCTCGCCGGGAGGCGGCCGGGCCCGCTTTCATTGCGGGTTTAGGGGGCGATGCCCACACTCGTTCATATTGGCGACAGCGCCGGCCAGCAAGCCCGTGCAGACGCTGTCTTCCTCCTCCTCCGACTCTCCCGCGACTCCGACCATGCGCCCTCTTCCGACCCTGCTTGCCCTCACCGCTGCCGCCGCGTTCGGCGGCTTCGCCGCCACTGGCCTCCAGGCCATCTTCGAAACCCCGGCCCAGGCCGCGCCCCTCGCACCGGCGGTCATTCCCGCGGCCAGCGGCTCGCTGCCGGCCGCGGTCAACGGCCAGCCGATGCCGTCGCTGGCGCCGATGCTGCAGCGGGTGATGCCGGCGGTGGTCAACGTCTACAGCCGGCAGACCGTCAAGGTCCGCAGCCCGATGGGGCCGTTCGCCGACGATCCCATCTTCCGGCGCATGCTCGGCATCCCCGACATGCCGCGCGAGCGCGTGCAGCAGTCGCTGGGCTCGGGGGTGATCATCGATGCCAAGAACGGCTACATCATCACCAACCACCACGTGATCGAGAACGCCGACGGCGTGTCGGTGACCCTGAGCGACGGGCGCAGCGTGGAAGCCGAATTCAAGGGCTCGGACCCGGACACCGACGTGGCCCTGATCCGGATTCCGCCGGGCAACCTGACCGAGATCCCGCTGGCCGACAGCAGCGCCTTGAGCGTGGGCGATTTCGTGGTCGCGGTCGGCAATCCGTTCGGCCTGGGGCAGACGGTGACCTCGGGCATCGTCTCGGCGGTGGGCCGCAGCGGCATCCGCGGGCTGGGCTACCAGAACTTCATCCAGACCGATGCGTCGATCAATCCCGGTAATTCCGGCGGCGCGCTGGTCAACCTGCAGGGCCAGCTGGTCGGCATCAACACCGCCAGCTTCAACCCGCAGGGCAGCATGGCCGGCAACATCGGCCTGGGTTTCGCGATTCCTTCGAACCTGGTCCAGAACGTGGTCCAGCAACTGTTGAAGAACAACGGCGTGGTGATCCGCGGCACCCTGGGCCTGGAATCGCAGACCCTGACCCCGCAGATCGCCAAGGGCATGGGCCTGGACGACGTGCGCGGCGCTGCGGTGACCCGGATCTACACCGGCTCGGCGGCGGCGGCGGCGGGGCTGAAGACCGGCGACGTGATCGTCGCGGTCAATGGCGAGCGCATCGACAGCGCCGAATCGCTGCACAACTACGAAGGCCTGCAGCCGGTCGGCAGCGCGCTGGCGCTGCAGGTCCGCCGCGACGGCAAGCCGCTGACCCTGCGCGCGATGTTGAAGGAGCAGCCGAAGGCGCTGGCCGGGGCCACGCTGGATCCGCGCCTCGGTGGCGCCTCGTTCGCCGAACTTCCCGAATCGCTGCGCAGCGCCGGGCTCAGCGGCGTGCTGGTCAAGGACGTGGCGCGTGGCAGCCGCGCCGCGCAGAACCGGCTGCAGCCGGACGACGTGATCCTCGGTGCCACCACCGGCGAGTTCAGCGACCTGGCTGGTTTCCAGGCCAGCTTCGCCAGCAAGCCGCCGCAACTGGTGCTGCAGATCATGCGCGGCAACGCGCGCGGCAACCTGCTGGTGCAATGACGGCGCGCCCGATGACAGCGCGCCCGATGACAGCGTATTAATGGCCACCTGCTATAGAAGTATCCCCAGTCGGCGTAATGCCTTCCCACCCAGGAGATGATGATGAACAACCCCACCGCGACCGATGCATTGAAGAGCAACCTGGGCGAAGCCGGTTCGCATCTGAAGTCCGCTGCCGCTGCCGCCAGCGAAGCCCTGCGTGGCGCCGCCGGTTCCGCCGGCGACGAACTGAAGCTGGGCAAGGCCAACGTCAAATCCGAACTGGCCGACAGCGCCCTGTCCGGCATTGCTGCAGCCGAGCACGGCGGTGCCGCGGCGATGGAGCAGGTGGACCAGCTGATGGACAAGGGTCGCGACCTGATCGACAGCGCCGCCGACCTGATCCGCGAGCGTCCGCTGGCCTCGTTCGGCGTGGCCTTCGCGGCGGGCTGGATCATCGCCAAGCTGGCGCGCAGTGGCGACAAGTAAGCCGCGGGCGTGAGCGAAACGAATGACGGCGGCAACGCCGCGGATTCTCCGCAATCTGCGGGGACTACGCCCGACCTCGGCGAATCGATCCGCGAAGTCGGCAACGCCGCGCGCGAAGGCCTGAAGGAAGCCGGCGGCGCGGCGAAGGCGTTCCGCGCGCTGCTGGCCGCCGATGTGTCGCTGGCACGCAGCGCCTTCGGCCGTGCGATGGCCCTGACTGGCGTGGCGATCGTCTTCGGCGCGTCCTGCTGGCTGTTGCTGATGGCGACGCTGATCGTGTTCCTGAGCCGCACCCTCGGCATGCCGTGGGCGGCGTCACTGCTGGCCTGCGCACTACTCAGCGGCCTGGTGACGGCATGGGCCGCGTGGCAAGCCGACCGCTACTTCGACCACACCCGCATGCAGGCCACGCGCCGGCAGCTGGCGCGCCTGGGCATCGGCGAACTGGCCGATTCGACACCCGACCCGGGCTCGACCGAATCCGCGCGCGACGCAGTGGATCGCAACGCGCCCGAGCACGACGAGGACGGCAACAGGATCACCCCTCCATGAGCAAGGATGCCCGTCCACGCGTGAGCTTCGAGCACCTGGTGCGCAAGGTCGCGCGCGCCGAGGACGTGCTGGAAATGCGCGAGCAGCGCCTGGTCGACCGCTATCGCCAGCTCGGCCGGACCTGGCGCGAGGGCTGGACGCCGATCCGGATCATCGCCGTGGGCCTGGCCAGCGGCTTCCTGGTGGGTCGCGCCGAGCCGCTGCGTGCGCTGACCGGCGCGCGCATGCTGCAGATGGTCGGCGCGGTGTCGGGATTGTTCGCTTCGGCGCAGGCGAGCTTCGCCGCGGAACAGGCGGAGGAAGCAGCCGATACCGCCGGGGACGTGGCGACTGACCGGGCGGTGGAGGAAACCGCGGTGGCGCCATCGGAGCAGCGGTTCGAATACGTGCGTCCTGGCGCGCGCACAACCGCGACGCCGGACGAGGTGTTCCAGACCGAACCACGTCCGGCCGAGGCCGCCACCGAGATTTCCGAACGCTGAAACCTTCACTCGTGGGAGCGCCGTCCCGGCGTGAGCTCTTGCCTATGCTTAACTTTGCTTTGTTCCTGCTCCTGTTCGATACAGGGAAGTCAGGCCACAGAGCAGATCAAGAGCTCGCGGCTGGAAGCCGCTCCCACGCCAACCCTTGCGAGTCCATGCCTTGAGTCTTTCTCCCAGCGATCCGTCTTCTGCCGACCACCCTGCGGAACCGTCACCCGCATCGCGTCGGCCACGTGCCTCGACCGCCTTGCTGGTGCTGTCGACGCTGGCGGTCGGCTACACCCTGTGGGCCGCGCAGGACCTGTTGCTGCCGATCCTGCTGGGCATGTTCCTGGCCCTGGTGGCCAATCCGATCATCCGCCTGCTCAAGCGCCTGTGGGTGCCGCGTTTCATCGGCGCCCTGATCGTAGTGGTGGGTGGCATCGTCGGCGCCGGCGCACTCGCCAGCCAGCTGATCGTGCCGGCAGGCGACTGGTTCCGCGACGTGCCGCAGGAACTGAAGCAGCTGGCGCCGAAACTGCGCCAGCTGGCCAAGCCGATGCAGGACGCCAACCTGGCCGCCGAGAACATCGCCCGCGCCGCCGGCGGCGAAAGCGCCAAGCGCGTGCAGGTGGTGCGCACCCAGGTGGACGACCCGTACAAGGTACTGACCGCCACGCCGCGGCTGCTGGCTTCGGTACTGGCCGTGGTGCTGCTGACTTTCTTCTTCCTTGTCTACGGCGAGGACCTGCAACGGCATGCGATCGCGCTGTTGCCCGGGCGGCAGCAGAAGAAGTTCAGCGTGGACCTGATGCATTCCATCGAACGCGAGGTATCGCGCTACGTGCTGACGATCAGCGTGATCAATGCGCTGGTCGGCCTGGTCTACGCCGCGATCCTGTACGCGCTGGACATCCCGCTGCAGGAAGCGCTGCTGTGGGGGACGATGGTGGCGCTGCTCAACTTCGCGCCCTATGTCGGGCCGCTGATCGGCATGGCCCTGATGCTGCTGGTGGGTTTCGTCAGCTACAAGGATCCGTGGCTGTCGGTGCTGCCGGTGATCGTCTACCTGGGGCTGCATACGCTGGAAGGCCAGATCGTCACCCCGATCGTGCTCGGCCGGCGCATGGCGCTGTCGCCCCTGATCCTGATCCTGGCGTTGATGCTGTTCGGCTGGCTGTGGGGCATCGTCGGCCTGCTGCTGGCGGTACCGCTGCTGGTCTGCGTGAAGCTGGTGCTGGCGCGGCTGGAAGGGATGGAGGGGTGGGCGCGGTTGCTGGAGTAATGAGGCGAGGAGTGAGCGGAGAGGAGTGAGTAGGGCCAGAGGCTTGTGTGCCTGTCTCACTCCTCACTCCTCTCCACTCACTCCTGGCTCCACCGCTACAATGCCCCCCGTGACCTTCCCCGTACGCGCTATCACCCTGGACCTGGACGACACCCTGTGGCCGTTCGCCCCGATCGGGGCGCGGATCGACCAGGTGCTGCACGACTGGATGCTCCAGCACAGCCCGGCCACCGCGGCGCGTTACCCGATCACGGCCATGCGCGTGCTTCGCCAGCAGGTGTTCGACGCCAACCCGCAACTGGTCCACGACATGTCGGCACTGCGACGGATGACCCTGGAGCAGGCGCTGCGCGGCAGTGGCGCCGACCTCGCCCTGCTGGAGCCCGCGTACGAGGCCTTCTACGCCGAACGCAACCGCGTGGAGTTCTATCCCGACAGCATCGAGGCACTGGCGCGGATCAGCGCGCGGCTGCCGGTGGTGGCGCTGAGCAACGGCAACGCCGACCTGCAGCGCATCGGCATCGACCACCATTTCGTTTTCCAGCTGGGTTCGCGCGAACACGGCGCGGCCAAGCCCGAAGCCAGCATCTTCCTCGCCGCGTGCGCGCGCCTCGGGCTGGAACCGGACGCGGTGCTGCACGTAGGCGACCACCACGAGATGGACGTCGCCGGCGCCAGCCGCGCCGGCTTGCGCAGTTGCTGGCTCAATCGCGAAGGCCAGGCCTGGACATCGCAGGAACTGCGCCCGGACCTTGAATTCGACACCCTCGACGCGCTGGCCGACTGGCTGGACGCGACCCAATCCAATCGCATGGAGCACGCTGTCGCATGACCCTGCCCAACGGCTTTACCGACACTTCCGTTTCCGCGCTGCCGCTGCATGTGCTGGAACGCGATGGCTTCACTGCGTGGCGCGAGACGCTGGCGCCGGCGTTGCAGGCCTGGGTGGATGCGCAGCAGTTCAGCGCCGCGCCCGGCGCCTTGATCCTGCTGCCGGGCGTGCATGGCATCGCGGCGGCTGCGATCGGGATCGGCGATCCGCAGGACCCGTATTCCTACGCGCATGCGCCGCACGGCTTGCCGCCGGGCGATTGGGAACTGGCCTCGCCGCTGGATCCGGCGGCGCGCAACGCGCTGCAACTGGGCTGGGGCCTGGGCAGCTATCGTTTCGACCGTTACAAGAAACCGCCACGCCAGCCGGCGCGCCTGCTGCTGCGCGATGCCGATGCGGAAGCCATCGATCTGCTCGCCGCCTGCGTGCGCGTGCGCGACCTGGTCAACACGCCGACCGAGCACATGGGCCCGGAACAGCTGGAAGCGGTGGCGCGCGAAATCGCCCAGCAGCATGGTGCGCAGATCGAGGTAATCACCGGCGATGAACTGCTGGCGCAGAACTTCCCCGCGATCCACGCGGTCGGCCGCGCCTCACACCGCGCGCCGCGGCTGATCGCCTTGCGCTGGGGCGCGAGCGGGTTGCCGCACGTCGCCCTGGTCGGCAAGGGCGTGTGCTTCGATACCGGCGGCCTGGACATCAAGCCGGCCGACGGCATGCGCAACATGAAGAAGGACATGGGCGGCGGCGCGCACGCGCTGGCCCTG
>JBOHXX010000190.1:0-6535 GCA_050737675.1 Pseudoxanthomonas sp. | reverse complement strand
AACTAATACACATGCCCGGGATAGCATTTTCTACTGGATAAATGCCACGGTTCCCACCCTCGATCGGTTTGCGCCGATCGGTGACCAGTCAAGGAATTCGGTACCCGAACTCTACGACTACCAGCGCCGCTTGATGCTTGAAGCGCGTCAACTGACCCAGGACCCGACCGCATTGGATGCCTCCGCGTGGTGGCTGGGTGCAATTTCCGTACCCCGGATGACCAGTGGTTTCAACAGCCGTTATGACCTGTTGGACTCCGGCAGTAATGGCCACCCACCTTCGGCCTTGAGCCATTACGCGGTCGGCACCGGGCATTTGTTCGCCCGCACGGGCTGGGACACGGACGCCATGTGGGTTGCATTCGTCGCTGGTCCATTCAATGAAAGCCATGCCCACCAGGACCAGGGTTCCTTCACCCTTTTTGCGCATGACTGGTTGACGGTGACCGAGAACATCTGGAGCCACAGCGGAATCCAGCAGGGTACGGAAGTGCATAACGTGGTGCGCTTTGAGCGCAGCGACCGCAACGTCAGCCAATGCGCCTCGCCTGCCGGCGACGTCGTGGTCCACCAATGCGAGAGTTCGCAATCGCGCTCGACCCTGGAATTCACTCCAGGCGCTGATGGCGCCTTCTCTGCAGTCGCGGACCTCACCTCCGTCTACAGGGGTAATCCCGCAATCGGCAATTGGCAGAGAAGACTTGATTTCTCCGCACGCAAGCTCGTGGTTCACGACCAATTCCGGCTGGGGGCCGGCACTCGCGCCATCTTCCAGCTCAACGTCCCGGTGCAGCCAAAAGTCGACGGACTTGAAGTCACTGCAGGACGACTGAAACTACGCGTGCTGGAACCCGTCAACGCTGTCATCAGCATCCATGACTGGCGCGCGCAGGACAGCAATGAGTTCCGACAGGGCTTTCGCATTGATGTCACTGGTGGAGACAGCACCTATGTCGTTGAGCTGTCAGAACAATGACGGCCATCACAAATACAGATCAGCCTCTAGCATAAAAATCATAATATTCAGCTAGTTAGCTATAAATCACACGGTAATTATCAAACCTTACGAGAGCTGAACCAATTCAGCATTCTGTGAAAAGGCACGTCCGGCGATGCCGATCGATCACGTTATGATGCGCCCGCCACTACGCGTACAGGTCTGGGGGGAGCCGTAGCGGGACGACAATAATTCCGTATTGTCGCTTGTCTGCGCGAGGCTTCTCAGGAGACTCCCCATGTCGCGCAACGCGTCCAGCACCATAGAACCCGCTTCCCGCCATACTCGTTTTCGCGCCAAGCGCATCGTTACCGCACTACTGATCGGCTCCGTATTCCTCACCACCGTCGCCATCTCCGGCGCCAACGGTGTGCTGGGGCAACCGTTGAAGCGCCTCACGCTACGCATGTGGCACCAGGCAAGCCATGCGGCACTGCAGGTTTCGGACCTGTCCAGCGAGTATCAGGAAACGCTGCTTCCGACCAAGCTGATCGGATTCTTCAGGTCAAATCGGCGTACCGCTGTTATCGAACCAGCGGCCGCTTC
Organism: Pseudoxanthomonas sp.; assembly: GCA_050737675.1. Classification (GTDB taxonomy): domain Bacteria; phylum Pseudomonadota; class Gammaproteobacteria; order Xanthomonadales; family Xanthomonadaceae; genus Pseudoxanthomonas_A. Next base: position 4,992 of record JBOHXX010000190.1, on the reverse strand, counting down.
CGCGACACCTGTGCATGCTGCGGACTCGGCTCCGGTCACGAGTGCGGCCGTCCCTGGTCAAGCAATGGTGACCGGGGGGCCGCAAACGACTTACGTGCGCCAAGCACCTCCGGCAACTTACCAGCTACCCATCACCTTGCCCTATGTCGACCGCACTTCTGCAGCCTATACGCGGTTCAAGGGCTGGGTCGACACCGCGGTCAGCGGCAGTCCCGGCTATGGTTTCGCCGCAATCGAAGCAGCGATGATGTACCAGCTTTCACCGGAAGCGAAATACTGCACATTGGCCGTCAATATGGTTGAGCAACAGGTTTCAGCCGCGGAATCGGCCATCGCTTCGGGAGGACGTCCTGAAATTGCTGGCGATTCGTACCTGGAAGTAGGTCCGATGATCTCCGACCTGGCCATGACCTTGCGAACATGCTCCGCCACCATCACCAGTTCCCAGCGTCAGCGCTGGTCGGCCTATGCCGAACAAGCGATCTGGAATGTCTGGAATTTCAACAATGCCCAATGGGGCGGCCGTTCGTTCCCATGGAGTGGCTGGTCAACCGACAATCCCGGGAACAACTATTACTACAGCTTCGTTGAAGCAACCATGTACTGGGCGCTGGCCAGCGGTAACGCCACCTGGATCAATGAATTGCGCGACCGACGACTGCCTGCGCTTCAAGCATATTTCGCCAAGTTGCCTGGCGGCGGCAGCAGCGAGGGCACCGGCTACGGGACCTCGCATATGCGCCTTTTCGCGATTTACCACCTATGGTACGCAGCGACCGGAATCGACCTGGCAAACGCCAACTCGCACACTACTGACAGCATCTACTACTGGATCAATGCCACGGTTCCAACCCTGGACCGTTTCGCGCCGATCGGCGACCAGTCGCGCAACTCCATTCCTGAACTCTACGACTACCATCGTCGCCTGGTACTTGAGGCGCGCTACGACACGAACAGCCAAGCCGCACAAAATGCCGCGACCTGGTGGCTGAAGAACATCTACCTGAAGAACGGCAGCGGCACGCCGGTCCAGAACCAGATGAATTCCGGCTTCAATTTCCGTTACGACCTGCTGCCCGCCGGTACCACTTCAACGCAGCCAACCGACCTGACCTATTACGCCCCCGGCGTAGGCCACCTGTTCTCGCGTACCGGCTGGGACAAGAATGCGATGTGGGTCGCCATCGTCGCCGGACCATACCGGGAAAGCCATGCGCATCAGGACCAGGGATCGTTCACCTTGTTCTCCCAGGACTGGCTGGCGGTGACTGCGAACATATGGAGCCACAGCGGCATCAACCAAGGTACCGACGTGCATAACCTTGTGCGCTTCATCCGCAATGGAACCGTTGCGCGCCAATGCGAGTCGACCACCCGCGCCTCGACGATAGCGATTACGCCAGGTACTGGCGGGGCGTTCACTGCCGACGCCAACCTGACCCCAGCGTTCTGCGACAACACCGCTGTCACTTCATGGCAGCGCCAGTTCACGTTCGGCGGCAGAAAACTGACTGTACGCGACACATTCGCCATTACATCCGGCACCACCGCGACTTTCCAGGTCAATGTACCGGTAGCACCCACCCTCGTGAACAGCCGGGAAGCCACTGCGGGACGCCTGCGCGTCCGTGTGCTGGAACCGGCCAATGCGACCATCAACAGCAACTTCAGCACCGGCAAATACGTTGAGGACGGAGCACGATTCCGTATCGATGTGAGCGGCGGCACCACCGGCTACCTGGTGGAGCTCAGCGAGATCTGATCAGGCTTGTGGTATGCCCCAACAGGGTCAACCACCGCTTACGGTGACCGCATAACGAAATGAGACGCTGCGCCGGATTCGGCGCAGCAGGTTCAGCAGCCACACGGGCAACCAAGTAACTAGCCAGAGTTTCATGGCCTCGGGCCACATGCCCCGGAATACAGGTTGCCATAGTACCTTCCGATGCCGTCGCCATTTTCCGGCGCAGCAACAGGTGGCGCCCGAAGTCGGTTCGGGCCGCCACGCTTTGCGTCGTACCAATGCCGGATCCAGCGACAACACATCACCGGGCTTGCGCGCGTGCAGCCCTGCCACGGCACGTTGCTCGACGCGCTGGTGATGTCGTCTTGGCAGGCACAAGCAGCCAGCCTTTCCATCCTTCCGCGCCTACCGGCAGCGGATTGCAGATGGAAGCCATGACCGTATGGCCATTCGCAGCGCAACCAATTCGCACTGCGCATTCGTTGGATTTATGCCGGTTTTCGCTTGCGCATGGCATTACCAACATAATGCATCATGTGCCAGGCCGCCCGGGGCAAGGAAAGTTGCTCGGTTTCACGATATATCTTCCATTGCCAACCAGCAGCTCTTAATTTGTTCGAAGAGACCGACCCACTCCGCACGAGGTAGAACGCAAGCGGACCGTCGTGGTTAACACGGATGGCACGACCTGCGCGGCGCACTCGATCCAGCCAGAAGACGTAATCTTCATGACCCACACGCAGGAAGGGGACATCACCCAGCCGTCGGTCATAAACCCCAGTCAAGTTTCCGATATGGTTGCTCCGTAGCATATCTTCATGGTCGATTTGCAACGGCGGCTCGACGGTGGAAAGCAAGCTCCCATCTTCCGCGACGCGCTGGTAGGCCGTGTAGGACACCGTGGCCCCGCTTTCCTGCATCTGGCCGATTTGCAACTCAAGCTTGCGCGGATGCCACCAGTCATCGCTATCGAGAAATGCGATGTAGCGTCCGGACGCGGCACGGATTCCCGCATTCCTCGCTTCCGCTACTCCGGCGTTGACGGACTGTCGCAAGACCTTTATGCGCCTGTCGTGGAGCGCATACTCGCCGATGATCCGATCTGACTTGTCTGTCGATGCATCGTCAATGAGCATCAACTCCAGCCGCCCTTCGCTTTGCTGCAATACGGAATCGATGGATTGGCGCATGGTCCGCTCGGCGTTGAATACCGGCATGATGACGCTGACGAGCACTTCCTCGACACAGCTTTGCCCAGCCACGGAAACATCATCCACATGCGTGCCGGCATTCATGCCCCCGCACCTCGCGTACCCGCCCACGAGGATTTCGGGGCGGGCAGGATATAATCGCGATAGTCATTCGGATTGCCTTCGCAACCCGCTTCCGCTGCCTTGATGATGTTGTAGACCTCGCGCGAGGTCACATAATGCAAGACGTGCTTTTTGCCATCGTTGTAGGAACTTTCCAGATAGTTGTGCATGGTGTCGGCAGCCATGCCCAACAGGGTATCCATGTCGGCTTCCTGCGTACCATGCGTATGTACTTTAACGAATACCCATTCCGGCCGCCCTTCCACATGCACGCCAGTGCGTACCCACGCATCGACCCGGTGGGGCGTTGGTGGACAGCCACGGCGCACATCCGCATTTTCTATGCGAGGCACCAAGCCCATGCGTCGTTCTCGCCAGTTCAGGCCCAGCGGACCTTGCACGATCATCAAATCCCCGCTGGCATTGCCACCGACGCGCACGGCGACCCCGTCGTTGTGCGACTTCGGCCGCGCCGGGTCATCGGTGGCATAGTAAATGGAGTTGATGGTCCGGGTTTGCGTATCGCTGGGAGCCGAAGGCAACGTAAAGTCGGCGTAGCAACCCAACTCGCGCAACAGGCTCAACTCGTTATTGATGCCACACCAGCGGCCATCGCTGCGAGAGTTGTCCAGGCACCAATTACCATGGATGAACCCGAAGCCCAGCTTCCCCGTGCGTGGGTCGCGTGACAGCGCACCATGATTCTCATGCAGCGTATTGCAGAAGCGGTTTATGCTCTCCCTGAAATTGGCCTCTGTATCATTGTCGTGGTGCAGGTGAACCTCGATTTCCCCATAGCCATCCGCGCATAGCGAAGCGATCTTGTCGAGGTGTTCTTTGGCGTATTCTTCTTCGGGGTAGAAGAATCCATGCTGTGGCGGCCGGCCGTCGGCATCCCGGTGCTTCGAAGCCAATGCACGGTAGTCACGACACCATCTGTCGACGCGGGACCGCTGCGTGTCCAGATCAGCGCCATGCCACATTGGCTCGAAATGGTCGACGAAGCAGAACATGACATGCACCGGCCGGCCAACCACCCGCGGAAGCTTGCGACGCAGGTAGCTGCCAATCCAGATCTCCATGTTCCGGGCGCGCAATAACCGCCATGCCGCCAACGCGAAGACCAGGGCCGACAGTGCCAGAATCGAAATTACCCACGCAAGACTGGACAAGCCCCCCCCTTTTTTAAAGATCATGTTCTCGGCAAGAAACGCAATCTACGCGGACAATGGGACAGCGGGGCTTTTTCGCCAGTGCAAGGCCGACTCAGGATTCCCGGGGCAGCGCACTCAAAGAAAACCCTTCGGCCTTCCACTGCGGGATCAGCACCTTGAGCATATCCAGGGAAATGGGGCTGTCGTCATGCATCAGCACGATGTCCCCGGCACGTAGCGGGTGCCGGCGGATCGCTTCGATCAACTCCTCCGCCGGACGGCGACTGTAGTCGAGGCTGTCGTAGGACCAATACATCACCGGTCTGCGCCTGCTTAACAGTTTCAGCATGAGCGGCAATGGAAGCACGCCACGGGGGCTGCGGAAACCGTGTCTTGAGCGGCCATCGATGGCGGCCAATAACCGATCGGTGCGTTCGATCTCATTCAACTGGTCGGCCAGCGAAAGAGTGTTGAAACGCGGGTGGCTGTAGGAGTGGTTGCCCAGGGTATGTCCTTCATCCGCAATCCGACGGGCCAGGGCTTGGTTGCCTTCGGCTTGTTTGCCGATCAGGTAGAAGGTGGCCTTGACCTCGTGCTCTGCCAACAGGTCAAGCAAGGGCGGTGTATGTTCAGGATGCGGGCCATCATCGAAAGTCAGATAAAGTTCGCGTCGTGCATGAGGCCCGGCGGTGGTGACAACCGCATTGGGAACCCAGCGAAGCAGATTGAGTCTTTTGGGGCGAGGGTTCATTTTGCGGCTTTCGAAGGAATAGAGCAGGCA
>JBOHXX010000189.1:0-6543 GCA_050737675.1 Pseudoxanthomonas sp. | reverse complement strand
AGCTTGCCCGGATGCTTTTGATTCCATGCCAGGAGCATCCGGGCAAGCTCGGACCTGCAAAGCACTCAGCCGCCGCCCCGCGCCGACCACCAGAACATCAGGTTGATCACCGCCACGACCACGACCGTGTAGATCAGCGACAGCGGTCCGCCCACGCGCCACATCTGCCGGCTGGTGTAGTTGGCCGGGCCGGTGATCATCGAAATGACCGGGTTGGACGCGGAAACGAGGTTGTTGGAGGCCGACAGCGCCACGATCAACGCGAATGCCGTGGGATTGCCACCCGCCGCCAGTGCCAGGTTGATCGCCAACGGCACCATCACGATGGTCGCGCCGACATGGCTGATCACCAACGAGAACGCGGTGGTCAACAGCGCGATCGCCAGTTCCAGCACCCAGATCGGGATGCCTTCGGGCAGGCGCTCCACGGTATGGCCCGCCACCCACGCCGCGGTGCCGCTGCTGTCCATGGCCCAGCCCAGCGGAATCAGCCCGGCCATCAGGAACACGGTCTTCCAACTGATCGCCTGGTAGGCCTCGTCCATGCGCAGCACGCCGGTCACCAGCATGCCGGCCACGCCGGTCATCAGGGTCAGCGCGACCGGTAGCTTGGAAGTCAGCGCGATCAGGATGGTGATGGCGAAGATGGTCATCGCGATCTTGAACTTGTGCGGGCGTTGCTCGCCCTTCGGGTAATCGGTGACGACCACGAAGTCGCGCGAGTCGGCCGCTACTGCCAGGTCCTGCCAGATGCTGTGGAACACCAGCATGTCGCCGGCGCGCAACGCGACCTTGCGTACATCGTCACGCATGACTTTCTTGTCGCGATTGATCGCCAGCAGGCTGATCCCCGACTGCTTGCGCAGCCGCAGGTCGGCTGCGGTCTTGCCGATGTACCTGGAAGTAGGCGGGATCACCGCCTCGGAGATGCCGGCGCGGCTCGGATTGAACAGGTCGCCGAAATGGCGCAGGCGGGTGGAGAACTTCAGGAACTGGTTCTGGGCGAAATCCTGCACCTGCTGGCGCGCGCCCATCGCGCCCAGCACGCTGCCTACCCAGATGCGCATGTCCGCCGGCGGCGCCAGGCGGGTGTCGTTGCCGGTCTGCAGTGCCAGCATCAGCGGCGCCCCGTGCAGCGCCTCGGCCTCACCCAGGGTCATGCCCACCAGCGGGCTTTCCGCGCTGACCACCATCTCGAACACATCGCCTTCGATGCCGTAGGTATTGGCGAAATAGCTTTCGGTGCGCGCCGGGGCGACGCTGGTTTCGGTCTCCTCGCGCAGTTTGCGGTCGCCGTAGTAACGGAAGTAAAGCAGCGAAGCCACGATCAGGGCCACGCCGACCGGCATCGGCGCGAACATGCGCAGCTGCTCGATGGTGGCCATGCCCGAAGGCAGGTTGTTGTTGGCCGAGGCGAGCAGGTCGTTGAGCAGGATCAGCGGTGAATTGCCGACCATGGTCAGCGCGCCGCCCATGACGATGGTCACCGCGATCGGGAACAGCAGGCGCTGCAGCGACAGGCTGCTGCGCGAGGCCAGGCGCGAGGCGACGGGCAGGTACAGGGCCATCACCGACGGGTTCTGCATGAAGCTCGAATTGAGCCCTGCGATGCCGCTGGTCATCATCAGCAGGCGTTGCTCGACGCCGTGGCCGCGACGCAGCAACCAGGTGGCCAGGCGGTTGAGCGCGCCGGTGCGGTCCAGGCCGGCGCCGAGGATGGTGGTGGCGATGATGCTCATCACCGCGCTGCCGGAGAAGCCGCCGAACAGTTCCTCCGGCGCGACCAGGCCGGTCAGGCCCAGCACCACCAGCACGATCAGCGCGACCACGTCGGCGCGGATGCGTTCGAACAGGAACATCGCCATGGTGAAGCCGACCAGCCCGAGGACGACCTTCATGTCGTTGGTCAGGGTCAGGGCGGTATCCATTACGCGCCGGCTCCCTCGTCGTCGGCCAGGTCAGCGAGCATGATCAGGCACGGTCATAAAGAAGATCCCACACGCCATGGCCAAGCTTCTGGCCGCGGGTCTCGAAATGGGTCTGCGGGCGCCAGTCCGGGCGCGGCACCTGCCCGCGCGGTCCGGCGCGGTTGGCCAACCCGGCGGTGGCATCCAGCACGTCCCACATCTGCTCCGCGTAGTCCTGCCAGTCAGTGGCGGCGTGCAAGCGTCCACCGGGTCGCAGGCGCGACACCAGCAGGGCGGCGAATTCCGGCTGGATCAGGCGGCGCTTGTTGTGGCGCTTCTTGTGCCAGGGATCGGGGAAGTAGATGCGCACTTCGTCCAGCGAGCCCGCGGCGATTTCCTCGCGCAATACTTCCACCGCATCGTGGTGGTACAGGCGCACGTGATCGGCGCCATCGGTGGCCAGCGCATTCAACAACCGGCCCACGCCAGGCGCGTGCACTTCGATGCCGATGTAGTCGCGTGCCGGATCCTGCGAAGCCGCGAAGCGCAAGGCGTCGCCATTGCCGAAGCCGATTTCAAGCACGCGTGGCGCGACCCGGCCGAAGGTTTCATCGAAGTCGCGCGGCTGGCCGATGAAGTCCAGCCCGAATCGCGGCCACAACTCATCGAACGCGCGTTGCTGGGCCGGGGTGAAGCGCCCCTGGCGCAGGACGAAACTGCGTATGGCCCGAGGGCCGGTGGTCGCGGTGTAGGGCTTCGGCGGGTTTGGTGCGGTGCCGGTCATCTCAGCCAATCAATCCATCGACCGGCGAGGATGCGCTGGCGTAACGCTTGCGAGGAATGCGTCCGGCGAGGAAGGCTTCGCGCCCGGCCTCGATCGCTTTCCTCATCGCGCTGGCCATCAGCAAGGGATCGCGGGCGCCGGCGATGGCGGTGTTCATCAGTACGCCGTCGCAACCCAGTTCCATGGCGATGGCGGCATCGGAAGCGGTGCCGACGCCGGCATCGACGATGATCGGCACTTTCGCGTTTTCTATTATTTCCAGCAGGTTGTACCGGTTCTGGATGCCCAGGCCCGAACCGATCGGCGCGGCCAGCGGCATCACCGCCACGCAGCCGATTTCTTCCAGGCGCTTGGCCAGGATCGGATCGTCGCTGGTATAGACCATCACCTGGAAACCATCGGCGACCAGTTGTTCGGCGGCTTTCAGCGTGGCGACGACGTCCGGGAACAGGGTGCGCTGGTCGCCCAGCACTTCCAGCTTGACCAGGGTGTGGCCGTCCAGCAGTTCGCGCGCCAGCCGGCAGGTGCGCACCGCATCCTCGGCGGTATAGCAGCCGGCGGTGTTGGGCAGCAGGGTGTAGCGGTCCGGCGGCAGCACGTCGAGCAGGTTCGGCTCGTTCGGTGACTGGCCCAGATTCATGCGGCGGATCGCCACGGTGACGATCTGCGCGCCGGCGGCCTCGGTGGCGCGGCGGGTTTCGTCGAAATCCTTGAACTTGCCGGTGCCGGTGAGCAGGCGCGAATGATAGGTCTTGCCCGCGATGAGCAGCGGATCGTTGGGGATGGAAGAAGTCATCCGGCGATTATCGCCGAAGTCCACAGTCGAGCGGGGCTTTCAGCCGCCGCCGAGCGCATGCACGATCTCGACCCGATCGCCTTCGACCAGCGCATGCGCCGCATGCTGGCTGCGCGGGACGATTTCGCCATTCACTTCCACCGCGACCCGGCGTTCGGCAAGACCTTCTCTTTCGAGCAGGGCGAGGATGCTGGCACCGGCATCGATGCGCCTGGGTTGGCCATTCAATTGGATATCCATGCGCGCATTTTGCCTGATGCCGAAGCATTGATGATGCAGTGCAGCGTGAGCGCCGTGGGGCGAAGTGAAACGATGCCGCTATACGCCGCCGTACGTTTTCGAGTGCACGCCTCGGCGCGCCAGCCCCCTGTATTCCCCGGAGAAAACTGCATGAAACCTGCCTTTCCCGTCCGCTCCACCCTGGTCCTGGCCCTTGCTTTGGCTGCGGCACCGGCCATGGCCGGGGATGTGTATACGCAGACCTGGTTCTTCGGCGACAGCCTGACCGACTCGGGCCATTTCCAGAATGGACTGCCGGCCGACATCCGCGACGTGGCCGGGCGCTTCACCACCAATCCGGGCCAGGTCTGGTCGCAATGGCTGGCCGATTATTACGGTACCGATGCCACCACCGACAACCAGGGCGGGACCAACTACGCCATCGGCGGCGCTCGTATCGATACGCCTGTAGCCAACACGATCCCGGTGACCGCACAGGTCGAGTTGTACCTTTCCACGCACGGCGGGCGGGCTGACCCGAATGCGCTGTACACGGTCTGGGGCGGTGGCAACGACTTGCTGGCCTTCGATTTCAGCGCACCGGTAGGGGTGCAGATGGTCGAGGCGGTGGGTCGCCTGCACGATGCCGGGGCCCGTTACATCCTGGTGCCCACGCTTCCGGATGCGGGCCTCACTCCGTTCGCCATCTCCGCGGGCGGCGCCGTCCCCGCCCTCGCCACGTCGATCGCGAATTCGTTCAACGAACAGATCTTCGGCGCCCTGGGCGATGCCGGCCTGCGGGTCATCCCGCTGAATACCTTCCAGTTGCAGCAGGAAATCGTTGCCGACTACGCCAGTTATGGCTTCACCAACATCACCAGTCCCGCCTGCCCGGGTAGCTCGCTGGTCTGCACGCCCGCCGACTATGTGGTGCCGGGCGCGGACCAGACTTACGTATTCGCCGATGGGGTCCACCCCAGCAGCGCGACCCACAGGATCCTCGCCGACTACGCGATCTCGGTGCTCGAAGGCCCGCGCCAGATTGCGATGTTGCCCAGTTCCGCCTCCATGACCGGGCGTGCCCGCGCCGACCGCGTGGCCGCCCATGTCGGTGCGGTGCCGGAAGCGGATGGTGTGCGCTGGTGGGGCGACCTGCGCGGCGACTGGCAGCGCTACGACCACGGCGACGACTACGACGGCACGACCCCGGCGGGCACCTTCGGCGTGGACTGGTCGCGCGGCGATCTCGTGTTCGGTGGTTTCCTGGGTTATGGACGCGGCACCCAGGATTACGGACGTGATGCGGGCGAATTCCGCCAGTCCGAAACCACGCTGGGCGGTTTCCTCGGCTGGTACGGCGAATCGGCCTGGGTCAATGGCCAGGTGGGCTACACCAAGCTCGGCTTCGACGTGGAACGCAACCTGCATTTGGGAATCGCGACGCGCAAGCACACCGGTTCACCCGATGGCAGCAATCTCAGTGCGGGCCTCAATGCCGGTTTCGAATTCGAGGATGGGGTCATCAGCCACGGCCCCGTGATCGGCGTGCTCTCGCAGACGATCAAGGTGGACGGCTACACCGAAGCCGGCACATTGGCCACGGCGCTGGCCTACCCGGACCAGGACTACGATTCGCTGGTCGGCAGCGTCGGCTGGCAATTCCGTTACGCGGCCGGTGAAACCTTCAAGCCGTATGCCCGCGTGACCTTCGACCATGAGTTCGAAGGTGCCCCGGATGAGGCCTTCGCTCAGCTGGTATCGATGCCCGGCACTGCGGAATACGCGGTGCCCGGCCTGGGCACGGACCGGAGTTATGGCAGCGTATTGCTTGGAACGCGTGCGCGTTTCGCCGGCCTCAATGCCGATTTCGGCGCGACCGGCCTGGTCGGGCAGAAGGGCGGCAGCCACACGACCGTGTTCGTCACCTTCAGCGGCGATTTCTGACCGATCGCACCTGGCGACCATCTCCGCGGATGAGGCGGCCGATTGCGCACGCGATCGGCCGGGGAATAGACTTCGTCCGTGCCCGCGGGTGTAGCTCAATGGTAGAGCTGTAGCTTCCCAAGCTACTGACGAGGGTTCGATTCCCTTCACCCGCTCCATTGCAACAACCACTCGATTCCAGTTCTGAACGAGTTATCGACGCACTCTGGCTCTGGCTGGAGTCATCAGCGATACGGGCGCATACCGTTCGTCTGTAAAAAAATACCGTCCATCTTTTCTGCGGGCAACTAGAGCGAACTCCTGAAGGGTCGGGGCCATCGCTACTCCAGTGAGCCTTGAAATGCAGAAAATGTGACGAAATAAGCAAGTATTTTGGACATATGCCCAGATTGTCCAAGCGTTCCGGCAACGCTCAAACCCCATTTTTCCTGCCCCGTTCAGGGGCAACATTGACGTTTTACGTCAGTCCACTCGGACTGCGTCCAATGGTTAAGAAAGTGTGACCAAACTATCATTATGAGTCGGGTGACGTGGCGAAATCGGTTTGAATCAGCCCATTTCGCAAGGCACCGGATATCGGCTGACGAGAGTTTTCCAGACGCCTCTCACGGCGCTATCTCTCTAGCTTTCGTGGACATTTGGTGAAACCGAAAATCGCGCGCATCGACCTGTGGTCAAGACCGGTTTGATGCTGCGCCTAGGACAACCCAGGGGACTTGCGTGGCTCATACACCTTGCTGCAATGCGTCGAATATCGCTCGCCGGCTTTTCCTTGGCTTGGCTTCGGCGATATTCCTGTTCGCAGCCGGACCCCTGTTCGCGCAAACGACGGTCACCAATACCGCCACAATCACGCCACCCACCGGAGTCATCAATCCAGGGACGGCCTGTAC
>JBOHXX010000188.1:0-6583 GCA_050737675.1 Pseudoxanthomonas sp. | reverse complement strand
CCTTGGGCAGCTGCAACGTCGGATCGCCAAAGAAATAACCCGGTAACTGTTCCAGCGGATGCTGCTCCACCGCCACCGCCAATTTGGCGGTGAAGCGGTTACCGTCCGCGGGCGCGCCGTACAGATACGCAGCCTTGGCCTTGAGCTTGAACGGCTCGCCCGGCTTCAACACCTGTTGCGCGGTATCGAGGTCGAGCTTCATGCGTTCGGGCAGGAATTCCTCGATGCGCAGGGTCATGCCCTGCACCGCTTCCTTGCTGGCCGGATCGGTGCGGAATTCCACCTGCCAGCGCCCGGTCGGCGCCTCGACGGGAATGAGTTGTTCGAAACTGAAATAACCCTGCGCGCCCGGCTGCAGGCGGGTTTCGCGGAAAGTCTTGCCGTCCGGCTGCTTCAGGCGCAGGAATACCGGCTGGAGCTTGGTGGGCTTGCCGTCGTTGTCGCGCAACAGGGCATTGATGCGCACGGTTTCGCCGGGGCGGTAGAGATCGCGTCCCGACCATGCGAACACGTCGAACCAGGCGGCTTCGCGCCCGGCGACCGAGAATTCGGACAGGTCCAGCGCCGGCTGGTTGAACGGCAGCATCGACACGTCCTTGCCACGGCTGGCGATCAGCACATGGCCCGCGTCGAGCTTGTAGTTGAGCAAGGCATTGCCGTTGCCGTCGGTCTCGCCTTTCAGCGACACCTCGCCCTTGGCGTCGAGGATCTTCAGTTCCACCCCGCCCACGGCGTCGCCGTTGTTGAGCGATGCGGTGTGCACGAACAGCTTGTCCTTGTAGGCGCGTGCGTGCAGGCCGATGTCGCTGACGGTGAAGAACGCTGTCTCGAAATCACCGGAGAACTTGCCGGTGCGTTTCATCACCGCGAAGTACAGGCCAGGCTCCTGCAATTCCTTGATGTCCTGGGTCGGCAGGTAGGTCAAAAGGCGTTCGTTGGGCTTGCCGCCCAGCAGGAAGCGGTTGACGTAGACCGGCTCGGCCAGATCGCCGAGCGGCGTGTTGTCGCCGTATTCGCTGTCCAGGTCCCAGCTGCCGCGACGCCCACCGCGCTGGTATTCGGAAAAGAACTTCGGCAGGTTCTTTTCGCTGACACGCAGGAACTCGACATCCACTTCCTTGACGTTGATCGACACCACCGGCAGGCCGCGGCTTTCGCGCGCCGGCAGCACGCTGCCCTGCGAAGCGAAGCCGACCGCGGGATCCAGCTGTCCGGTGTGGATCTTTTCCTTCAGTTCCTTGCCCAGGCGAGTGCCGTCGGCGGCCAGCAGGTCGGCGCGCACCAGCACCTCATAGTCCTTGGCCGCTTCCACGTGCGGGAAGCGCAGGACCAGGCCCTTTTCGTCCAGTACCCAACTGCCCTTGACCGCGGCGCCCTTGTCGTCGGTGACGGCCAGCAATTCGTCGAAGTTCTGCGAGCCCACCAGCGGGCGACTGAATTCCAGGGCGATGGCTAGGTCGCCATCATGCTGGTCCGGGTAGATGCTGGCCAGGGCGAAGCCCTTGACCTCCTGCTTCTGCGCCTTGATCGGTTCACCGCTGGGCGCGGGCAACTGCCCGGTCTCGTTGCGCTTGCAGGCGCCCAGCGCGAGCAGCAGGAACAACGAAACGAAAAACGCGCGCATCCACTGGATACGCGCGCTTGTCTTTGCCTGCGATTCCGATTCCATGTGCAACTCCCTGCCCTGATTATGTCGGCAGTATAGAACGCAAATGATCGGGCTTTGGGGTCACCTGCTTCGCATTTTCACGAAGCCGGCTTCAGGCATCGGGCTGCAACTCCGGCGCATCCGGGACGTCTGTTGCGATCCCTTCCTCTTCATCGAGAGAAGCATCCAGAGCCTCGACCGCCTGCAGCTTCTCGCCCTTGCCCAGGCGCATCAGGGTCACGCCCTGCGTATTGCGGCTGACGCGGGATATCTCGGCCGCGCGCGTGCGCACCAGCGTGCCACCATCGGAAATCAGCAGCACTTCCTGTTCGGCGCTCAGCAACACCGCACCGATCAGCCTGCCGTTGCGTTCGGAGGTCTGGATGCCGATCACGCCCTGGGTGCCGCGTCCCTTGCGGGGATACTCCAGCAGCGCGGTGCGCTTGCCGTAGCCGTTTTCGGTGACCGTGAGGATGTCCAGGCCACCATCGTCGGCAACCACCGCGATTTCCGCATCGTCGCCCGTGGTCTCGACCGTAGCCTCCACGCCATCGTCGATGATCTCTTCCTCATCACCGCTGGCATCGCCACGGCTTTCGGTCACGATCAGGCTGACCACTTCCTCGCCATCACGCAGGCGGATGCCGCGCACACCACTGGTATTGCGACCAGTGGTGCGGATGCTGGCTTCACCGAAGCGTACGGTCTTGCCGTTGCTGGCAAACAACATCACGTCGCGCTCGCCATCGGTCAGTGCCACACCGACCAGGCGGTCGCCTTCGTCCAGGTTGATCGCGATCTTGCCGCGGGCCAGGCGATAGGCAAACTCGGTCAGGGCGGTCTTCTTCACTGTGCCCCTGGCAGTGGCGAACAGCACGTTGCCGTGTCCGTATTCGCGCACCGGCAACACGGCCTGCACTCGCTCACCGGCTTCCAGCGGGATCCAGTTGATGATCGGGCGGCCACGCGCATTGGAACCCGCTTCGGGCAACTGGTACACCGAGAGCCAGAACACCCGCCCGCTGCTGGTGAAAGTCAGCAAGGTGTCATGGGTGTTGACCAGCCACAACTGGTCGATGAAATCCTCGTCCTTGGTCGCTGCGGCATTGCGGCCACGGCCGCCACGGCGCTGCGCGCGGTAGGCGCTGGCCGGCTGGCGCTTGGCGTAACCGGCATGCGACAGGGTCACCACCACGTCTTCCGGCGCGATCAGGTCGAGGATGTCGAGGTCTTCTTCGCTGTGGCGGATTTCGCTGCGGCGCGCATCGCCGAACTCTTCCTTGATGTTCAGCAGCTCGGTGCGGATCACTTCCAGCAACACGTCCGGGTTTTCCAGGATGCGGATCAGGCCGGCGATGGTTTCCAGCAGTTCCTTGTATTCCTCGGTCAGTTTTTCCTGCTCGAGGCCGGTCAGGCGATGCAGGCGCATCTCCAGGATCTGGGTCGCCTGGACTTCGGTCAGCTGGTAGGCGCCATCGAGGAAGCCAACGCCCGCCGGCAGGTCTTCCGGACGCGAAGTATCGGCACCGGTAGCAGCCAGCAAGGCGCCGACCAGGCCCGGCTCCCAGGTCTTGGCCAGCATGCGTTCGCGCGCTTCCTGCGGGTTGGCCGAGGTCTTGATCAGCTCGATCATCTCGTCGATGTTGGCCAGCGCGACGGTCAGGCCTTCGAGGATGTGGGCGCGGGCGCGGGCCTTGCGCAGCTCGAAGATGGTGCGACGGGTGACCACTTCGCGGCGGTGGCGCACGAAGGCTTCCAGCATCTGCTTCAGGTTCAGCGTCTGCGGGCGGCCATCGACCAGCGCCACCATGTTGATGCCGAACACCGACTCCATCTGGGTCTGCTGGTACAGGTTGTTCAGGACCACGTCGGCGGAGTCGCCACGCTTGATCTCGATGTAGATGCGCATGCCGTCCTTGTCGGACTCGTCGCGCAGCTCGCTGATGCCTTCCAGCTTCTTTTCCTTGACTAGCTCGGCGATCTTCTCGATCAACCGGGCCTTGTTCACCTGGTACGGAATCTCGGTGACGATGATCGATTCGCGACCGTTGTCGTCATTGACCTCGATGTCGGCCTTGGCGCGCATGCGCACCCGGCCACGGCCTGTGCGATAGCCGGCGACGATGCCGCTGGTGCCATTGATGATGCCAGCGGTGGGGAAATCCGGGCCCGGGATGTAATGCATCAGGCCGTCGACGTCGATCTGCGGATCGTTGATCAGCGCGATCAGGCCATCGATGACCTCGGTCAGGTTGTGCGGCGGGATATTGGTCGCCATGCCGACGGCGATGCCGGCGGAACCGTTCACCAGCAGGTTCGGGAACCGGGTCGGCATGACCGTCGGTTCGTATTCCTTCTCGTCGTAGTTGAGCTGGAAGTCGACGGTTTCCTTGTCGATGTCCGCCATCAGCTGATCGGTCAGGCGCGCCATGCGCGCCTCTGTGTAACGCATGGCCGCGGCGGAGTCGCCGTCGACCGAACCGAAGTTGCCCTGCCCGTCCACCAGCAGGTAGCGCAGCGAGAATGGCTGGGCCATGCGCACAAGGGTGTCGTACACCGACTGGTCGCCGTGCGGATGGTATTTACCGATCACGTCGCCGACGATACGCGCCGACTTGAAGTGGGCCTTGTTGCTGTGCGCGCCGAGTTCGTTCATCGCGAACAGGACGCGGCGATGCACGGGTTTCAGGCCATCGCGGACATCGGGAAGCGCGCGTCCCACGATCACGCTCATGGCGTAATCGAGGTAGCTGCGGCGCATCTCGTCTTCGAGGTTGACCGGGATGATTTCCTTGGCGAGTTCTGCCATTCGGGTTCCGTTGTCTGGTTATTTCTTCGGCCAAAGACCGTGCTGCCGAAGCGGGTTCGGCGGGCCGGAAAATGGTGAGATTTTCAACCTCGGAATGATACCACGGATGGGCATCGGAAGGGCGCCCCGAAGGCTCCCGAAATCAAGCACTTGGCAGCCATTTTTTGCCTTTCAGGTCGGAGCTTGCCCGGATGTTTTCGCATTGAGGCCAGAGCATCCGGGCAAGCCCGGACCTACAAAGGCGAAGTCAACCGAAAGCGGCCTGCATGGAGGCCGTCGTGGGGGATTCGATCACACCCTTTTCAGTGACGATCGCGTCGATCAGTTCGCCCGGGGTGACGTCGAACACGGGATTCCACGCGCGGATCCCTTCGGCGACGATGCGCACCCCACCGATGCCGAGCATCTCGCCCGGATCACGCTCTTCGATCTCGATCAGGTCACCGCTGGCCGTATCCATGTCCACGGTCGAGGAAGGCGCCACCACCATGAATTTCACCCCATGGTGGCGGGCGGCGATGGCCAACTGGTAGGTGCCGATCTTGTTGGCGGTGTCGCCATTGGCGCAGATGCGATCAGCGCCGACCACCACCCACTGCACCGCCCCGGTTTTCATCAGGTGGGCCGCCGCGGAGTCTGCGATCAGGGTCGCGTCGATCCCGTCCTGCTGCAGTTCCCATACGGTCAGGCGCGCACCCTGTTGCCAGGGCCGGGTCTCGTCCGCGAACACGCGCGCGATGCGCTCCTGGGCCACGCCGGCGCGGATCACGCCCAGCGCGGTGCCGAAACCGGCGGTAGCCAGCGAACCGGTGTTGCAGTGGGTCAGCACGCCACTGCCCGGCTCTATCAAGGCGGCGCCGAGCTCGCCCATATACCGGTTGGCGGCCAGGTCTTCCTCGGCGATGGCTTGCGCCTCGCGTTCCAGCACTTCACGCCAGCCGGCACCAGCAGGTTTCAGCACGCGACGCATGCGTGCCAGAGCCCAGGCCAGGTTCACTGCGGTGGGCCGTGCAGCATTGAGACGCTGCAAGGCCGGCTCCAGCTTCAACGCGGCTTCCGCACCATCGCCAG
The DNA here is from genome assembly GCA_050737675.1 of Pseudoxanthomonas sp. Taxonomy (GTDB): domain Bacteria; phylum Pseudomonadota; class Gammaproteobacteria; order Xanthomonadales; family Xanthomonadaceae; genus Pseudoxanthomonas_A. Next base: position 1,055 of record JBOHXX010000188.1, on the reverse strand, counting down.
CTTCGATCGCGCGCGCTGCCAGCACCACGCCCCAGGCCGCAGCGATGCCGATCGCCGGGGCGCCGCGCACCGCCAGTGAATGGATCGCCGCAGCGACTTCATCGCTGGTCCGGGAGCTGAGGTGTTCGACCTCGAACGGCAGCTTGCGCTGGTCGAGCAGGTCCAGGGTTTCGCCAGTCCACAGGATCGGGCGGATGCGGTCGTAACGGGCGTAGTCGATCTTCTTGTCCATGGCCGAAGTTTACCTGTAGGAGCGGGCCTTGCCCGCGATCCTCTTGCGCGATCGGGCGGAAAAGCATCGCGCCCAAGAGGCGCTCCTACCGCTATCGCACGCTGAATTCGGCGCGGCAGCCGTGGTCCACCCAGATACCGTCGCTATCCCAGCCCCAGCTCCGGTCGCGCACGCAGCGCGTCTTCGATATCTGGCGGAACAGGTCCACGCCGGTCTTCACCGCGATATCGCATCGCTGCCGCTGCCTATCGGTGGATTCGCAGGAAATCTTCGTGATGCCCGCGTTTTCCGCATCCACCTGGCCGGACGCAGCCTCATCGACTCCGATCCTGAATTCCGCGCGACAACCGCGGGCTACCCAGATGCCCTTGTCGTCATGGCCCCAATCCAGATTTTCGACGCAATCCGAAGTCGACAGCTGTCGCACCAGGCGCACGCCGTCGTGCGTGTCCGCCGTGCAGTGCTCGATCCGGTTGGCCTGCGATTCGCATCGCACCAGGGGGCCTTGCCTCGGCGGTTGATAGGCCTGCTTGCCGGTCACGAATTCGCCCCCGCATCGATGCGAAACCCAGACGCCATGACGGTCGTAATCCCAGTTGCGTCCCTGCATGCACGGAATCTTGGACAGTTGCTTGACCAGGGTGATTCCGTCGCTGGTATCCACTTTGCAGTAGCGCTGCTGGCTGCTGTCGGTTTCGCAGCGGAAGCGCATCCCCTCGCCTTCGTCGGTTGTCGGGGGCTCGCCAAGCGCACTGGCCGAACAAGCCACGAGCAGCGATGCAGCAAATCCTTTGAGAACAATCTTCATGCCACCACCGTGCCT
>JBOHXX010000187.1:0-6587 GCA_050737675.1 Pseudoxanthomonas sp. | reverse complement strand
CCCAACGATGAAACCGTTGGGTTCGCAAGCAGGCCAGGGAATTTCCGTAAGGCGCATCCTGCGCCTACGGAAACGGCGCACATCCCTGTGCGCCACCCCTGCGGGGTTTGCCCCGTCCTGCTTGCCGCGCCTCACGGGGATTTACGGCCAAAGCCAAAGCTAGGCTCTCCTCTTTGCATTCCATGCCCTTTCTCCTTCTTCGGCACAGACCCGGCTGCTAGACTGCAATCCCTCGCGTTCCATCGAATAAAGCCATGAACCAGACCGCCACTGCGCCTGCCAATGCCGAGAAGCGTTACACCGTGCACCGCGGTGACCTGCCGCTGAGCTGTCCGTTGCCCTCGATGGCCTTGTGGAATTCGCACCCACGCGTGTACCTGGCCATCGAAGATGCGCCGGGTGGCGACGTGCAGTGCCCGTACTGCGGCTCGCATTTCGTCCTCGCCGACTGACGCCGCGCGCACGGGCTCTGCACCGATGCGTCGATTGACCGTGGTCCAGCTGCTTCCCGCGCTTGAATCGGGCGGGGTCGAACGTTCCACCCTCGAAATTTCCGAAGCACTGGTCGCCGCAGGCCACCGCGCGATCGTTGTCTCGGCAGGCGGTCGCCTGTTGCCGGCCCTGCAGAAGACCGGCGCCGAACACATCGTGCTCGATATCGGGCGCAAGTCGCTGCTGACCTTCCGCCACCTGCCAGCGCTGCGGAAACTGTTCGTGCACGAGCAGGTCGACATCGTGCATGCGCGCTCGCGCCTGCCGGCCTGGCTGGGATGGAAGGCGGTGCAGGGCATCGCCGCGACGCAGCGTCCGCATTTCGTCACCACCATGCACGGGCTCAACTCGCCCGGCCGCTACAGCGCGGTGATGACTTATGGCGAGCGTGTCATCTGCGTGTCCGACACCGTCCGCGACTACGTGCTGCGCCACTATCCGCGCACCGATGCCGGCAAGCTGCGGGTGATCCCGCGCGGCATCGACACGGCCCGGTTCCCGCGCGTCGCGGAACCCGGCCGTGCATTGCGCAGGGAGTTCGCCGGGGAATATCCGCAGCTGGAAGGCGAAGGGCCGTTGCTGCTGCTGCCGGGACGCGGCACGCGGCTGAAAGGCCATGTCGATGCCTTGCGCCTGCTCGCCGCCCTGCGCGGCGCCGGCGGCGATGCGCGCCTGTGGTTGCCCGGCGCACGCGAAGTTGGGCGCGAGGACTACATCGCCGAAATGGAAGGCGAAGCGACCGCACTCGGCATCGCCGACAAGGTGGCGTTCACCGCCGCGACTTCACGCATCGCCGAGGCCTATGCCGCCTCGGACCTGGTGCTGCAGCTTTCACGCAAGCCGGAATCGTTCGGGCGCACCGTGATCGAAGCTTTGTCGGTGGGTCGCCCGGTGCTGGGCTGGGCGCATGGCGGGGTCGGCGAACTGCTGTCGGAGTTGCAGCCCCAAGGCGCAGTGCCTGCGTTCGACGAAGCTGCGCTCGCTTCCACGGCACAGGCGCTGCTCAGGCAACCGCCGTCGCCATTGGCTACGATGCCCTATACCCTGCGCGCCATGCAGGAAGCCACGCTGACCCTGTACCAGGAACTCGTCGATGATCGTTTCCCGCACGCCGTCCGCTGATCCGTCGCTGGCCGCCGTGCATGGCTGGCGCTGGGCGCCGGCCTGGGTGCTGACCTTCGTCGCCCTCTGGCCCGCCGCTGGTTATGCCGAAGGCATCATGGTGCTGGGCGCGCTGGCTGCGATCGTGCAGCTGCTGATGGTGCGTTTCCGCGGTGGCACGCGCCTGCTCAGCGGCCCGGCCTGGGCGCTGACCAGCGTGCTGTTCTTCGCCTACTGGACGCCACAGCTGATCTCTTCGTTCGATGCCCTCGACGCGAGGCATGCGTTCTACAAGACCGCCACCGGGCTGCGCTACCTGCCGTTCCTGTGGCTGGTGGCCTCGGCGGTGGCCAATGAGCATGGCCGTCGCATCACCTTCAATGGGCTGGCGATCATCGTCGCGGTGTGGACCGTGGACGCGCTGCTGCAGGTCGTCTCCGGCACCAGCCCGCTGTTCTGGGGCATCGACCAGCTCAAGCAGTTGATCAGCGGGCACGGCATGTGCACGGCGGCCGATACGGCCGCACTCGACCGCCTAAGCGGGATCCTCGGGCCCTGCAACCTGAAACTTGGCGTGGTCCTGGCCAGCCTGTCGCCCTTCGTGCTGTTCGCGGTGGCGAAGCGTTCCGGCCTGCTCGGCTGGTCGCTGGCCGCGGCGGCGATCGGCGTGGTGATCCTGCTGGCCGGCGCGCGCGCCGCGTGGCTGACCTATGCCCTGGTGCTGGTGTTCTCGGGCTGGCGCCTGCTGGGCTGGAAGAAGTTGCTGGGCGTGTTCGCCTTCGGCGCGATTTCGCTGGTCGTGCTGACTTTGTTCTCCCCGCAATTCCAGGAACGCATCCAGCGCACCGCGCGCGTCCTGACGGTCGATGAAAGCGGCGTGGACGTGGCCCTGTCCGGACGTGCGCAGATCTGGCGCGCCGCCACCTGCATGATCGGCGAACACCCGGTCAACGGCGTCGGCGCGCGCAACTTCCGCGAGGAATTCGCCCATTGCGATCCGTCTCCGGAGGTGCCGCCAGCATGGGGCAGCGGACCCGCGCACCATGCCCACCAGATCATCCTGGAAATCCTCAGCGAGACCGGAACGATCGGCCTGTTGCTGTGGCTGGCCGGAGCGGCCCTGGCCTGGCGCGCCTGGCGCTACGCCACGCCCGAGGCCCGCGATCGCGCGCGCCCGGCGATGCTGGCACTGGGCGTCACCGTGTTCCCGTTCAACACCCACCTGGCGTTCTATTCCACCTTCTGGGGCGGACTGACCCTGCTGCTGGCGGCGTTGTATTCGGGCAGCCTGCTGGCCCGGGACGATGACTGAAGGAAACGCGGCACGCTGCTGGTTCATCGTGCCGCTGGACCTGCTCGCAGCCGGCATCGCCCGCCTGCCGCAGTCGATGCTGTTGTGGCTGGGAGGCGTGCTGAGCTGGCTGCTGGGGCCGGCCCTGCGCAAACGCAGCCGTTATGCGCGCACCAATATCGCGCTGTGCTTCCCCGAGCTCGACGACGCGCGGCGCAAACAACTGCTGCGCGACAACCTGCGTGCGACCGTCACTGGCGCGCTGGAACTGATCCGCGCCTGGTACGCGCCTTCGCCCGTGCTGGCGGGCCTGGCCGAGATCGATGGCATCGAGCACCTGCGCGCGGCGACCGCGGCCGGACGTGGCGTGTTGCTGTTCGGCGGCCATTTCACCCCTTCCGAACTGTGCGCGCGGTTGCTGCAGGAAGTCGCCGCGCAGCCGGTGCACGTGGTGGTCCGGCGCAACAACCATCGCTGCCTGGAAGCGATGTTCGACCGCGCGCGGCGCAGCCGTTTCGCCGGCACCATCGCCAAGAAGGATGTGCGCGGCCTGCTGCGGGTGCTCGGGCAGGGCGGCGTGGTCGCCTATTCGGCCGACCAGAACTTCACTTACCAGAATGCGTTCGTGCCGTTCTTCGGCATCCCCGCCGCGACCCTGGTCGCGACCCCGGAACTCGCCCAGCGCGGCAAGGCGGTGGTGTTGCCGTTCTGGTTCCATCGCGACGTGGATGGCCGCTACCGGCTGCGCATCGAACCGCAATGGAGCGGCTGGCCCAGCGGCGATCCGGCCGCCGACGCGGCGCGCTACATGGCCGAACTGGAGGAAGTGGTCCGCCAGCATCCCGGGCAGTACCTGTGGGTGCACCGGCGCTTCAAGACCCGGCCGCCGGGCGAAGCGGACGTTTACCGGTAGGGCGGGCCTTGGCCCGCCATGCGGGAGGCCGTGAGGTGCAAGCGTTCCGAAGGAAGTCGATCCGGCGAGGTCGCTCCCACGGCCGCAAGCGGATCCGTAAGGATTTTTTGTCTTCCGGAAGGCAAATTTTCTATTCGCGAATGCCTTTTTTGCCTTCCGGAAGAGAAGGAAGCCCTTCCGGAATCCCGAAAAGCCTTTCCCGAAGGCGAAATAATCATTCCGGAAAAGGAAATTGCTCCATCGGAATACCTTTTTTGTCTTCCGTTGATGAAAATTTCATCAACGGAACAGCTATTTCGCCTTCCGGAAGACAAAAAAGCCTTACCGGAGCGATCCCGGGGGGTCGTAGGGTGGGCCTTGGCCCACCATCGTCATCACTGCGGTTGCGATGGTTCGGTTGCGATGGCGTCGGAACGAAGAGCGGTGGGCCAAGGCCCGCCCTGTGTCTACTCGTAAAGTTTGCCGCGACCTTCCGGCTGGCGCTTGAAGCGGCGGTGGATCCACAGGTATTGCGCGGGCACCTGGCGCACCATCGCCTCGATCGCGGCCATCACCCGCGCCGTATCGGCGGTGGCATCCTTGCTCGGGAAGTCCGCGAACGCCGGCGACAGGCGCAGGGTGTAGCCGCCATCGGCACGGCGTTCGTGGGCGAAGGCGATCACCGCCGCGCCGGACAGGCGCGCCAGCTGGTGGGTCGAGGTCAGGCTGTAGGCGGGGCGACCGAAGAACGGCACGAACACGCTTTCGCCCCGGCGCGTGTCCTGGTCGGGCGCGAACCACAGCAATCCGCCCTGCTTGAGGTGCTTCAGCGCGGGCCGCAGCTCTTCGCGGGTGAACATGTGCACCGCATAGCGCAGGCGCCCGTGCTTGACCGCCCACTCCATCGCGCCCTGGTCGTGCGGGCGGTACATGCCGGCCAGCGGCGCGTGGTCGCACATCAGTCGCGCGGCGATTTCCAGGGTGGTGAAGTGGCCGGAAATCACGATCACCCCGCGCCCGCCCTCGCGCGCGGCCGCCAGGTGCTCCAGTCCTTCCACGCGCAGGTCGTGGCGCATCGGCTGCACGCCGCCCCACCAGGCGCGCGCGAACTCGAACAGGCCGATGCCCAGTTCCGAGAAACTATTCCGCACCAGCGCTGCCTGTTGCGCGGGATCCAGTTCCGGGAAGCACAGGGCGATGTTGCGTTCGGCCACGTGCCGGCGATCGCGCGAGACCGCGTGCAGCAATCCGCCCAGCCAGTGTCCGAGCACGCGCTGCAGGCGCCACGGCAGCCGCGCCAGCAGCGTGGCCAGGCCGATGCCCAGCCAAGCCGGCCACTGGCGCAAGCCCTTCGGGGCCGGGTCGTTGTCGGTTCCGGGTTCTGCCATACAGCGATTCTAACGGTTCAGTTGGTTATCCTTCCGCGATGCGGATGGACCTGACCGAGCGTTTCCTGCGTGGCCTGTATTCGGCCGTGCTCTATGTACTGACGCCGGTCACGGTCTACCACCTGATCTGGCGCGGCTTCCGCTTCCGCGAGTATTTCCAGCGCTGGAACGAGCGCTATGCTTCGTATCCGCAGCCCGCGCAGCAGGTCGATGTGTGGCTGCACGCGGTGTCGATGGGCGAGGTCAATGCCGCCGCGCCGGTGGTCGATGCGCTGCGCCGCGCGCATCCGCAATGGCGCTGGCTGGTGACCACCATCACCCCGACCGGTTCGGCGCGGGTGCGCGCGCTGTGGGGCGACGAGGTCGAGCACGTCTACGTGCCCTACGACCTGCCGGGCGCGGTCGCACGCTTCCTGCGCCACTACCAGCCGCGACTGGCGCTGGTCATGGAAACCGAGTTGTGGCCCAACCTGCTGTTCGGTTGCCGCGATCGCGCCATCCCCACTTACATCCTCAACGCGCGGCTGTCGGCGCGTTCGTTGCGTGGTTACCGGGTACTGGCACCGCTGATCGCGCGTGTGGTGCGCACGCTCCGGCGCATCGGCGCGCAGTCGGCAGCCGATGGCAAGCGTTTCGTCGCGCTTGGTGCATTGCGCGAGGACGTGGTCGACACCGGCAACCTCAAGTTCGACATCGCCGTGCCGGAAGGGCTCGACGACTTCGTGCAGACCTTCAGGGACAACCTGGGGCAGCGTCCGGTGTGGATCGCCGCCAGCACCCATGAGGAGGAGGAGGCCGCGGTGGTCGCCATCCATCGACGCTTGCGCGAACGCTGGCCGGAGCTGTTGCTGCTGTGGGCGCCGCGCCACCCCGAGCGCTTCGGACGCGCGGCCGAACAGGCCCAGGCCGCCGGCTGGAAGGTCGCCACGCGCAGGAAATCCGCCTGGCCGGGCGACGATGACGACGTGTTCGTGATCGACACGATGGGCGAACTGATGGCGTTCTATGCCTGCGCCGGGGCCGCTTTCGTCGGCGGCAGCCTGCAGCCGGTCGGCGGGCACAACCTGCTCGAGCCGGCCGCGGTCGGCACCGCCATGGTCACCGGCCCGCACCTGCACAACTTCGTCGAAATATCCAGGCGCCTGAAGGAAGCCGGCGCGCTGGTGATCGCCGACGATACGGATGGCATCGCCCAGGCGCTCGGCGAACTGCTCGCGGATCCACAAGCGCGCGACAAGATGGCCGAAGCCGGACGCGCGCTGGTCGAGCAGGGGCGTGGCGCGCTCGCCAGGACCCTGCAGATGATCGCTGCCGACCTGCCTTCCGGTAACGCATAGAGGTTCGATGTTGCTCGTGTGGGAGGGCTTCAGCCCCGACGCATTCCGCGCGCAAGCGTCGGGGCTGAAGCCCCTCCCACACAAAC
>JBOHXX010000186.1:0-6690 GCA_050737675.1 Pseudoxanthomonas sp. | reverse complement strand
ACATAGCCCGTCTGGAACGACTCGACGTCGGATCGCTTCATCCTGGATCCAGTTACTTCGACCCTGTCGAGCGTATATCCGCCATTCTCCTGAAAACGGCCCCATTGATAGGTCGAAGGCCAGCTGCCTTCACGAATTCCGTACTGGAATTGGGGCGCTACGTCGGAGACGCTATACAGGCCGCCAAGCTTCGCTCCATAAGCCTTTGCGATGGTTTCGGCTTTCTCTCGGGACGATTCTATGGCTTTCTCGCGAAGCGCTTTGCGAAGCTCGGCCTCATTCGCAAGCTCGGCATCCACACTTGAAACATTCAATTCTTTGGAGGTTTTGATACCAGCCAGGAACGTTTCAAGCGCCGACTGGCTGTCGAACCTGGCAGTAATGGTCCGCCTAACGCCAGTACCAATGAAGATGTCCTCTTCCTTCTTGTCGTCGTATCGCTCACGCGTATCTATTTCAAGCGAGGTGGCGACAATCTCGTTTTCGGCAACTCCCGCCGTCTTGAGTCTGTCCAGCACGTCCTTCACGTTTGTTTCGACCCGGCGCCGGGCAGCGTCTGCATTCGTGTCAATGGCCTCGAATTTCAAAGAAATCTTGAAACGGTCAGGGATGGCGCGAGCCTGCGCGTCCCCATAGACCAGGATATGTCGGGTAGGCGGCAGCGCGTTAACCTGGGCATATGCATCACTAACAGCAAGCGAAGCAAGCAATAAAAGGATCGTCCTGGCTTTCATCGTGAAATCTCCTGTCTGTCTGCTGGGAAGCACCGCGGAAGCTGCGCTGCCTTCATGCAACGTCCCGCACTTGGTTTCGGGGTTCGACTCGCGATGCTCACAGCCCCTTCGCCGCCTCAGCCACCGCCCTGAACAACGCCCTGCCCTTGTTCATCGTCTCATCCCATTCCTTCTCCGGATCCGAGTCGTAGACGATCCCAGCACCGGCCTGCACATGCAGCCGCCCGCCCTTGATCACCGCGGTGCGGATCGCGATCGCCGTATCCGCGTCGCCGTGCCAGCCGATGTAGCCGATGCTGCCGGCGTAGACGTTGCGCTTGATCGGTTCCAGCTCGCGGATCACTTCCAGCGCGCGGATCTTCGGCGCGCCGCTGACCGTGCCGGCCGGGAACGTGGCCCGCAGCACGTCCGCGTAGCTCAACCCCGGCAACAGCTTGCCGGTGACCTCGCTGACGATGTGCATCACGTGGCTGTAGCGTTCGATCACGAACTGCTCGCCCACCTGCACCGTGCCCGCCTGCGAGACGCGGCCGGCATCATTGCGGCCCAGGTCGATCAGCATCAGGTGCTCGGCGCGTTCCTTCGGATCGGCCAGCAGCTCCGCTTCCAGCGCCAGGTCCTCGTCGTGGGTCTTGCCGCGCGGACGCGTGCCGGCGATCGGGCGCACCGTGACTTCGTTGTCCTCGAGCCGCACCAGGATTTCCGGTGACGAACCCACCACCTGCACGTCGCCCACGTCCAGGAAATACATGTATGGCGACGGATTCAGCGCGCGCAGCGCCCGGTACACGTCCACCGGCCGCGCACTGAACGGCACGCTGAGCCGCTGCGACAGCACCACCTGGAAGATGTCGCCGGCACGGATGTATTCCTTCGACTTCTCCACCGCCGCGATGAAACCGTCGTGGGTGAAACCAGAAACGAAATGGCTTTCGTCCAGCACGTCGCGGGTGATCGGCGTCGGATACGAACCCGGCTGGCGCAGCTTGGTGGTCAGCGCGTCGAGCCGCGACTGCGCGTTTTCCCAGGCACCACTCTCGCGCGGATCGGCATGCACGATCAGGTACAGCCGGCCCTTGAGGTTGTCGAATACGGCCAGCTCTTCCGACAGCATCAGCAGGATGTCGGGCGTGTCGAGTTCATCGGGCTTGTCGCCACCAGCGAGTCTCGGCTCGATGTAGCCGATGCATTCGAAGCCGAACCAGCCCACCAGCCCGCCGGTGAAACCGGGCAGGCCTTCCAGCTTCGGCACCGAATGCGAGGTGCGCAGCGCTTCGACTTCGGCAAAGGGATCGGCGACCTCGCGGCTCTCGACGACCTGGCCGTGGTCACGGATTTCCATGGCATGGCCACGGAAGGTGATCACGCGTTTGGCCGGCAGGCCGATGATGGAATAGCGGCCGAAGCGTTCGCCGCCTTCCACCGATTCCAGCAGGTAGGTGTGCGGGGCGTCGGCGAGTTTCAGGTAGACCGAGAGCGGCGTGTCCAGGTCGGACAGCACTTCGCGGACTACGGGGATGCGTGTGTGGCCGTTACCGGCGTGTTGCTGGAACTGGGCGTGCGTGATCAAGACGGGTTTCCTTCCGGGTCGCGGGGGTCAGGCAGACGACGGCAACAGGCCACCATCGCCAGCTGGGGCGAGCGGAAGTAAGGGCGCGGGAGAGCGTCTGCGTGATCACGGGGCTACTTTAACCCGAGCGGAGCATTTTGGTCCGAGCGCCGACCATTTCGGTCGGAGTCCCGGCCGATTTACCTGGCATGCCGACCTTTTTGGTCGGAGTCCCGACTGTTTTACCCGGGGCGTCGATCTTTTTGGTCGGAGTCCCGACCTTTTTGCCCGGCGTGCCGACCTTTTTGGTCGGAGTCCCGACTGTTTTACCCGGCGTGCGGACCTTTTTGGTCGGAGTCCCGACCTTTTTACCCGGCGTGCCGACCTTTTTTGGTCGAAGTCCCGACCGTTTTACCCGGCGCGTCGACCTTCCGGGCGGACAACCGGCCGCATCGACCTCACGCCACGGTTGCGTTTTGACGGACGGATTTCATACGGCTGTCATGTGCCGCCCGCAATATCGAAGGCCATAGCAGGGACGACTGGCGGAGGCAGGATAAGCCTCCAAATATTCCCAAGGGCGTTCGCGAAGGCGAGCGCCCTTACTTTTTGGCGGCGGCCACCGCGGCGCGCATCCTCGCGATCACGTCGGCGTAGTCGGGCGCATTGAAAATCGCCGAACCGGCAACGAAGGTGTCCGCGCCTGCCGCGGCGATCGCGCCGATGTTGTCGGCCTTGACCCCGCCGTCGATCTCCAGGCGGATCGGTTTGCCGGTCGCATCGATCTTCTTGCGCACCGCGCGCAGCTTGTCCAGCGCCGAGGGAATGAAGGCCTGGCCGCCGAAACCCGGGTTGACCGACATGATCAGGACCAGGTCCAGGTCTTCCAGCACCCAGTCGAGCGCATCGACCGGGGTAGCCGGGTTCAGCACCAGCCCGGCCTTGCAGCCATGCGACTTGATCAGCTGGATGGTGCGGTGGACGTGGTTGCTGGCTTCGGGATGGAAGCTGATCAGCGTCGCCCCGGCTTCGGCGAAGTCCGGGACGATGCGGTCCACCGGCTGCACCATCAGGTGCACGTCGATCGGCGCGGTGACGCCGTGCTTGCGCAGCGCGCTGCACACCAGCGGACCGATGGTCAGGTTGGGCACGTAATGGTTGTCCATCACGTCGAAATGCACCCAATCGGCGCCGGCCTTCAGCACGTTGTCCACTTCCTCGCCCAGGCGGGCGAAATCGGCGGAGAGGATGGACGGGGCGATGAGGCAGTCGGACATGGCGGGGAGTTCCGTTGTGGAGTTCCGTTGTGGATCAATGGTGGTCAGCGCTTGCGCAGCTTCTTGATGCGGTCGTAGGCGGCGTTGATCTCGCCGGCTTTCTTCTCTGCCTGCCGGCGCAGCTCTTCGGCGGCGCCGGCCATCTTGTCCGGGTGGTACTGGGAAATCAGCCGGCGGTAGGCCTGGTCGACCTCCGCGTCGGTGGCGTCGCTGGTCAGGTTGAACAAGCGATACGGGTTCTCGCGACCCAGCTTGAACCAGTCCTGGTCGAAGGCGTGGCCAATGATCAGGCCGATAAGCGCACCAAAGATGGGATTGGGGCGGAACAGCAGCGCGCCGGCGATCAGTCCCAGCAGTTTTCCGTACCAGCGGTTCATCGGCGGCCTTGTTGCCAGTCGTTGCCGGCATTTTACGGCACAGGCGCGCCCGCGCGCCGTAAACTACGCGGCCTGCTCCCTTTCATACGGTGGACCCAGGCTCCATGCCCACGACCTTGCTGCAATCCGATCTGCCCGGCCTCACGCTGCGCCATCGCGGCAAGGTCCGGGACGTCTTCGACCTGCCGCGCGAGCGCCTGCCCGCCGATGCGCCCACAGGTGACTACTTGTTGATGGTGGCGACCGATCGCCTCAGCGCCTTCGATGTGGTCCTGCCGGACCCGATTCCCGGCAAGGGCGAGATGCTGTGCCAGATCTCCAACTTCTGGTTCGAGAAAACCGCGCACCTGCTGCCCAACCACCTGACCGGCATCGAGGTCGCATCGGTATTGCCCGAAGGCGTCGATCCGGCGCTGTATGCCAAGCGCAGCGTGGTGACCAAGCGCCTGAAGCCGGTGCCGGTGGAAGCCATCGCCCGCGGCTATCTGATCGGCAGCGGCTGGAAGGATTACCAGCGCACCGGCGCGGTCAGCGGCATCGCCCTGCCCGACAACCTGCGCCAAGCCGAGAAACTGCCGGAACCGATCTTCACCCCTTCGACCAAGGCCGCGGTCGGCGACCACGACGAGAACATCGACTTCGACACCATGGTCAAGGCGGTCGGCCCGGAGCTGGCCGAACGCGTGCGCGACGCGACCCTGCGCATCTACGCCTTCGCCGCCGACTACGCCGCGCAACGCGGGATCCTGCTGGCCGACACCAAGTTCGAATTCGGCACCGACGCCGATGGCCGCCTGTACGTGATGGACGAGATGCTGACCCCGGACTCTTCGCGTTACTGGCCCGCGGACCAGTACGAAGTGGGCACCAGTCCGCCGAGCTACGACAAGCAGTTCGTGCGCGACCACCTGGAAACCCTGGACTGGAACAAGACCGCACCCGGGCCAAAGCTGCCGGCGGAAGTGATAGAACGCACGCGGGCGAAATATGCCGAGGCATTGCGGAAGCTGGCGGATATCAGCGTCGATTGATTTCTGCATGCACCTCACTCGAGGGTCCACCCATGAAGATCGGCTATCTCTATCTCGGCATCGCCATCGTCGCCGAAGTCGTCGCCACCAGCGCGCTGAAGGCTTCCGAAGGTTTCACCCGGACCGGGCCAAGCGTCATCGTCGCCATCGGCTACGGCGTCGCCTTCTATTTCCTCTCGCTGGTGCTCAAGACCGTCCCGATGGGCGTGGCCTATGCGATCTGGTCCGGCGTGGGCATCGTGCTGATCGCCGCCATCGGCTGGCTGCTGATGAAGCAGCCACTGGATCTTCCAGCCTTGCTGGGCATCGGCCTGATCGTGGCCGGCGTGGCGGTGATCCAGTTATTCTCGAAAACCGTCGCCCACTAGCTGCCCACGACACGGAACAGCCTGCACGAATCGGCTATGCTCCATACCCTTGCGCACTGATCCTCGGGAGGGATGTATGAATGCGACGGTAGAACGCCCCATCGACCGGTTTTTCGCCAGCTACTCGCGCGACCACCAGAACCAGACCAACCAGCTGATCCATGTGTTCGCCGTACCGGCGATCCTGTGGTCGGTGGTGGCGCTGATCTGGTGCATCCCGGTGTTCGGCACGCTGTTCAACAACGGGATCTGGGCGGCGCTGGCGATGTTCGCCACCTGGATGTTCTACAACCGCCTTTCCAGGCCCATCGGTTACGGGATGCTGGTGGCCTTCTTCACCATCGGCTGCCTGTGCCGGCTCCTGCAGGCCAGGCTGGGTTTGCAAGGCCTGTTGTATCTGGCCATCGGCGTATTCGTGGTGGCGTGGATCGCGCAATTCATCGGCCACAGCAAGTTGTACGAAGGCAAGAAGCCCAGCTTCTTCACCGACCTCACCTATCTGCTGATCGGCCCGATCTGGGTGTTGTCCAAGTTCTACCGCAAGATGGGCTGGAAGTACTGATCGAAGCGTAGCCCGGGTAGAGCGTAGCAACACCCGGGGCTCTTCGTTCCGATCATTCAAAAGTCCCGGGTGTCGCTTCGCTCTACTCGGGCTACATCAAATGACGAACATTTCCTGGGTCGGTTGGAACTCGCGCGGCGCGTAGCCGAAATCCCGTCGCGCCGCTTCCGCATCGAACACCAGGTCCTCGCCCATGCGTGCCACGGCCGCATCATTCAAGCCCTGCATTCTGCCGAACAATTTCGCGCCCGAGAGGACTGCCCTGAATAACGGCGCAGGCACCCGGACCAGCCGCGCCGGCGGCTTTAGCGACGCGAGCGTGCGTTCCACCATCTGCGCATACGCAAGCGTTTCGCCTCCGGGCAATGCATAACTGCGACCCCGGGTCGCTTCGGCATCCACTGCCGCCAGCGCGGCGTCGGCGAGGTCCTGCACATGCACGGGTTGGCGCAAGCCGTTGGCGTCGCGCGGCAGGATGAAGAAGCCAGCACGTCGCGCCAGTTGCGCGATCTGGGTCAACGTGCGATCACGCGCCCCGCCATAGACCAGGGTCGGGCGCAGCACCGTGGCCCCGGTCTGGCGTTCGTTCGAGATCGAAAATATCCGCGATTCCGCAGCATGCAGCCGATCCACCACATCGCGTTCGTGCGCATCACCGGAATCCTGCTTGGTTTCGATGCTGGTCGAACCAAAGGCGATGACACGCGACGCTGCCACCGCAATCCGTTCGTACCAATGCGAAAAATGATCCAGCGGCCCCAGGCTGAAGATCGCGTCGACCTGTGCGGGCAA
>JBOHXX010000185.1:0-6734 GCA_050737675.1 Pseudoxanthomonas sp. | reverse complement strand
GGTGATGGTTGAGAACGCCTTCCGGATCATGGCCGAGCGCCTGGAGCACGGTGAGAAGATCGATAGAACCTCGGCCGTGCTGGCGGCGGCTAAGGAAGTGGCTAGCCCGGTCACGTTCGCGATCACCATCATCATCGTGGTGTTCCTGCCGCTGTTCGCGCTGGAAGGCCTCGAAGGCAAGATGTTCAAGCCGATGGCGTTCAACATCGCCTTTGCGATGGCCGGTTCGATGATTCTGAGCCTGACCCTGATTCCGGTGCTGGCGTCGATGATCCTCAAGCCTAAGCCAGAGCGCGATACGTGGCTGGTGGCCCGGATCAAGCGCGGTTACCAGCCGTTGTTGGCCAAGGCGCTGGAGCGCAAGAAAGTGGTGGTGGTCAGTGCGATGGTCGCACTTGTGGCGAGCCTTGCGCTGTTCCCGTTCCTCGGCAAGGAGTTCATGCCGCAGTTGCAGGAGGGCTCGATCATGTGGCGAGTCACCGGAATCCCGTCGACCTCGCTGAACGAATCGATCAAGACCAGCAACACGATCGCCAAAGCGTTCGAGCAGTTCCCGGAGGTCGACACGACGCTGGCGATGATCGGGCGCGCCGAGAAGGGCGAGACCGCCGACGTCAACTATATGGAAATCTACACCGCCCTAAAGCCCGAGGACGAGTGGAAAAGTGGACGCAACATCAAGCAGCTCGAAGAAGCGATGCAGGAAACGCTGGAGAAAGTGGTGCCCAATGTGGTTCCGGGCTATACCCAGCCGATCCAGATGCGCGTGGAGGAGCTGATCTCCGGCGTGCGTGCGACCTTGGCATTGAAGCTTTATGGTCAGGATCTGCAGGAACTCGATCGCATCAGTGCACAGCTTAAAACCGCATTGGGAAAAGTCCAAGGTGTAGCCGACCTCTCACTCGAAGCCAATGTGGGCAAGCCGCAAATCCGCATCGAAGTAGATCGTGAGGAACTGGCCCGCCATGGCATGAATGCTGAGGAGGTGCTGACCATCGTTCGCAATGGTCTAGGCGGCGAGCCGGTGAGCGTACTGTTGGATGGCGTCAAACGCTTCGACATTGCAGTGCGATTGAGCGATGCAACTCGCAATTCGGTCGAAGCGCTGAGGCAGATCCCGCTGCGCACCGCGACCGGCGCTGTGGTGCCCCTGTCGGAAGTTGCGGATGTCAGCGTGGCCGAAGGCTATTCGTTCGTTCGCCGCGAACAGTTGCAGCGCTATGCCGTGATCCAGATGGACGTGCGTGGCCGCGATGTCGACAGTTTCGTCAAGGAAGCCGAGACGGCGATCAAGCAACAGGTGAAATTGCCGGCCGGTTACTGGATCGAGTGGGGTGGCGCGTTCGAGAACCAGCAGCGCGCGTTGGCGAAGCTGGCGCTGATAGTGCCCATTACGATCTTCTTTATCTTCGTGTTGCTCTACACCGCGTTCAACTCGATCAAGTACGCCGCGTTGATTCTGGCTAACGTACCGTTCGCTACGATCGGCGGTCTGTTGGCGTTGTTCATAACTGGTCAGTATCTGTCAGTACCGTCGGCAATTGGTTTTATCGCGGTGTTTGGCGTGGCGATGCTCAATGGCATCGTACTGGTTAGCTTCCTCAATGAGCTTCGCGAGAAAGGACTGTCGATACGCGAAGCGGTAGTGCAGGGCACCGCGCTGCGATTGCGACCTGTGTTGATGACAGCGAGTGTTGCCATCCTGGGCCTGGTACCAATGCTGCTATCCAGCGGTGTGGGTGCCGAAACCCAGCGGCCTCTGGCGACCGTGGTGGTCGGTGGACTCATCAGTTCGACTCTGCTGACGCTGGTCTTGTTGCCTGTGCTGTACGAATGGCTAGAGAACCGCTCTGAGCGCAAAACTAAAGCACTGAACTCACAGGAGGTTGCGTCATGAAACAGATCAAGGCGTTCGTACACCGCAATCGGGTTGCAGACCTGATCCATGCGCTGGGAGCTGCAGGCTTCCAGCGACTCTCGCTTTTTGACGTTAAAGGCCTTCTGCGCGCACTCAGTGCGCGCGAACGGGAGTACTCCGTGGAATTGGGAGATCAGGTCATTAGCGAAGTACAGCTTGAGGTTTTCTGCGATGCCGCAGATGTCGATAAGGCTATCGAGATATTCCGGCGCGTTGGGCGGACCGGCCATGCGGATGCCGGCTGGATATATGTAAGTCCGGTCGAGCAAGCAATTCAAATCGACGGAGTTCAGTAACGGCGCATTGGATATTGGGAGGAAGCCATGAAGCAGATCGTCGCCTTTATCCACCCCTCGCATGCAGGACGAGTCGTGCATGCACTCGAAAGTGCCGGCTTGTATCACCTTTCATTCTGTCGGATACATGAAGTCGTGCATCCCAATGGGCCCATCGTACGGGCCCAGATGGGTTCAGACGGAAGTACGGAAGTTCGGATTGAAGCGTATTGCGAGCAAGAGCGCGCAGAGCATGCGGTTGCCTTGATCCGTGAGCTCGGACGAGTTGGCGATCTTCCGGCAGGCGCCGTATTCGTCCATTCCGTGGACGAAGCCTGGAGTATCGGTGGCGGGCATCAGACTGAGCAAAGTTGAGCTCAGAACACTTACCAACACAGCATCGCAGGCTACCTGCGGCGCTTGGAGAGGCAAAAATGGGTGCAGGGCACGATCACGGCACAAGTGAAATCAAGCATGAGAGACCGCTATGGTGGGCCTTTGGGCTCACCGCAACCTTTTTGATCGCCGAGGTGATCGGCGGCCTGGTCACCAACAGTCTGGCGTTGCTCTCGGATGCGGCGCACATGATGACCGATGTGATCGCGCTGGCCATCTCGCTTGTGGCTGTGCGGCTCAGCCGTCGTCCACCGGATGCCAAGCGCACCTATGGCTATGCGCGTATGGAAGCCATCGGCGCGATGATCAACGGCGGCCTGCTGTTCTTAGTGGCCGGGTACATCCTTTGGGAGGCCGTTGGACGCTTTCGGGAACCGCCGGAGGTGGCATCCACCGGCATGTTGGTGATCGCTACGATGGGCCTGGTAGTCAACCTCATCTCGATGCGGCTGCTCAAGGCCGGTAGTGGCACCAGCCTCAACGTCAAGGGCGCGTACCTGGAGGTCTGGGCCGATATGCTGGGCTCAGTCGGTGTGATCGCGGCCGCATTAGTCATCCACTTTACCGGCTGGACTATCGCCGACCCCATTCTCGCTGTATTGATTGGGCTATGGGTGCTGCCGCGTACATGGACGCTCGTTCGGGAGGCGGGCCAGGTGCTGATGCAAGGCATCCCGGCAGGTATGGATCTCGAACAGGTTCGGGCCATGATTCTGTCGCATCCCGATATCGCGGCGGTGCATGACTTGCATGTATGGGCGCTTGGCTCCAAGGAGCCCGTACTTACTGCGCACGTGGTATTGCGCGAAGGCGCCGGCAACGCCGACGAGGTTCGTCAATCTCTCACCGCTGCACTCGATGAAAAGTTCGATATCGAGCACGCGACCTTGCAAGTAGAACAGAACGCATGCAAGGACGATCACGGACATGCCTGACTTGTTCACTCCGTGCTGGGAATCATTCAAGTAAAGACGAAGGAGTACGAACCTGCGCCGGACCTCTTCGGTCCTTGTCGATAACAGTGCTACTTAGGGTTTTTGCGTCTAACCCGGACCATTAGTCGTTACTGGCGCTCTGAGAATAACGAGGTTTGTCCGTTGACTAATCTGGTGTATTGAAATTTAGGGAGATGATCATGATCTACATCCTCATCGCAGTGTTTGTTGTCGCTTCAGCATGGGGCTTCGCTGCATTGTCATCTCTGTCCACCCACGGTTTCTTCCAGCTCGTGCTTGGTTCGTCCGTCGTGATTCTTGGTTCTCTGGCTTGGGTTATGGTGGCAGTGCACATGCTCGACGTTGGAATCGCGCCCCTGCGGGCCGAGAATCAAACCTTTCTTAAGAGATTTGCGGAAGCGCTTCGCCCAAGCGTGTTCGATTTGCTGGTTGCGGTCGTAGTTTCAGCGGCCGTGGTGCTGCTCTATCACTATCTTCGTATTCCGGCTAGTTTTGCGGGACTCTCCACCGCACCGATCTACGCAGTCGCCATCAAGTGGGTGCTGTCCACGTGCGCCAGTAAGCCCACCTTGGCGGTGAGCTGGCGAGCTAGAACTTTCATTTCAATGGCCTACCTTTTGCTGATGGTGCTAGCGTTGTATTTGCTCGTGCGGGCTGAATCGGCACGGCTGCAGACCTGGACCTATGCATGGATCTTGGTAACTACCGCCGTAGTCGCTGCGGCTTGTTACCTTTCTGCTGCGAGTTTTAGAGCATCGATACTGCACGGCCAGATCCTGCGCTCTCCCACGGTAGACCTCTTGCGAAGCAGAATTGGACTGCGCACTACCTCGCCACCGTTGGCGGAGAGGCAGGACTCAAGGCGGTGGCGGTCGGCGGCACCGAAGAATCCAAACAGATTTCCCAGCGGCCACACTGGCGGCGGGAAAAAGAAGAATCGAAAACGATAGGCGTTGAGAAGCCGGATGCGGTGCTTTTCTGCATGGCTGGATCTCTCCGTACCCACGTAGGGGCGGTGATCTGCGCGCGATCTACGTAGATCAGAACGAAGAGACGAAAATGGATCTTTCCGTAACCCCTCTGCAACAAATGCTTGCAATACTTCCTATATTCCGGAAATATAGAAGTATGGATACGCCCCAAACTGTCAAAGCGCTCCGCGCCCTAGCCCATGACCACCGCCTCGCGGCTTATCGCGCGCTTGTGCAGGCCGGTCCGTCGGGCATGGCGGTAGGTGAATTGCGCGATGAACTCGACCTTCCTCCTGCAACCCTTACCGCTCATTTGAATCAGTTGCGTGCAGCGGGATTGGTCACGGATGAAAGAGAGGGGCGCGTCATCCGGATACGTGCCGACTACGATCGCATGAACGGTCTTATCGGCTTTCTAACGGAGAACTGCTGTGGCGGGAAATCCTGCGTGTCAGTGACTAAGAAAAAGCTCCGTTGACCCATATTTATTGGAACCAAGATGGACGATAAAACCTACAACGTATTGTTTCTTTGTACCGGCAACTCCGCCCGCAGCATCATGGCCGAAGCCATCCTCAACGTACTGGGCAAGGGGCGATTCAAAGCATTCAGCGCCGGAAGTAATCCCAGCGGTCACGTCCAACCGATGGCCAAAGAGCTTGCCGAGGCTATTGGATACGACACTAGCAACATCCGTAGCAAAAATTGGGATGAGTTCGCCGTCGAAGGTGCGCCCGAAATGGATATCGTGATTACCGTCTGCGACAACGCGGCCGGCGAGTCTTGTCCACTTTGGCTGGGCCATCCCGCGCTCGCACATTGGGGTGTTCCCGACCCTGTCGCCGCGACGGGCGATGAAGAGGACCGCCGTCGCGCTTACACCGCAGCGTTCGCGACCCTGCGCCGGCGAATCGAACTGTTGCTCTCGCTCCCCCTCCAAAGTCTCGACCACCTAGCAGCGCAGGCGAAGCTTCGGGAAATCGGGAAGGTCGGCGCCGAATGAATCAACGGCGTTTGCTTTCGGAGTTCCTGGCCACTGGCCTGCTGCTGGCGACGGTAGTGGGCTCGGGAATCATGGCCGAGCGCCTGGCAGGTGGAAATGACGCGATTGCCCTGATTGCGAACACGCTGGCGACTATCGGCGGGCTCTACATCCTCATTGAGGTATTCGGCCCCGTAAGCGGCGCACACATGAACCCCGCGGTTAGTGCCGTCATGGCAGCACGTGGCGATTTGCCGTGGACGCTTCTGCCAGGCTATGTCCTGGTCCAGCTTCTCGGTGCGGCGTGTGGCGCCTGGCTGGCAAACGCGATGTTCGACCTCCCTGTCCTGGAATTCTCGGACAAGGCGCGTACTGGGACGGGCCAATGGCTGGGTGAAGTCGTCGCGACAGCGGGACTCTTGCTCGTAGTCCTCCGTGCGCCTTCGTCCCGGGTCGCCGCGATGGTGGCGGCGTACATCGGCGCTGCCTACTGGTTCACGTCCTCCACGTCGTTTGCCAATCCTGCGGCGGCATTCGGACGCATGTTCAGCGATAGCTTCGCCGGCATCGCGCCGGGCGACGTGCCCGGCTTCGTCGTCGCTCAGTGCTTGGGCGCCACGTTTGGCGTGCTGCTAAACAAGCTGCTGGGGCCCAAGAATTATGTCTAATCTCAACGACCTTCCGAACCTTTCTGCCGGTCTGTTCGCTACACCGACGTTGGAGCAACTTTCGCCCTCTAGTCGCGCGACTCACCCGCCGCGATTCTTGCTGCTTTATGGGTCGCTGCGAAAGCGATCTTTCAGCAAACTGCTGGCTCTGGAAGCGGCTCGAATTCTCGAAGCAATGGGTGCTGAAACGCGCGTGTTTGATCCTGCCGGGCTGCCGTTGCCTGATGCAGAGCCCGACACTCACCCGAAGGTGCAAGAGTTGCGAAAGCTCGCCCAATGGGCCGAAGGCATGGTGTGGAGTTCTCCGGAGCGACACGGAGCCATGAGCGGAATCATGAAGGCCCAGATCGACTGGATTCCCTTGTCCCAGGGTTCCGTGCGTCCAACACAGGGTAAGACCCTTGCCGTGATGCAGGTATCCGGTGGCTCGCAGTCGTTCAACGCCGTTAACCAGCTCCGCGTCCTTGGTCGTTGGATGCGGATGGTCACGATTCCAAACCAATCATCGGTCGCTAAAGCGTTCAACGAGTTTGACGAGGAAGGCCGCATGAAGCCTTCCGCCTTTTAC
>JBOHXX010000184.1:0-6746 GCA_050737675.1 Pseudoxanthomonas sp. | reverse complement strand
GATCCACCCCGCGACCGGGGAAGCGCTATGAATTTGAAGCTAAATTTGAAACATGGAGTAGCCCTGCGGAATGGCGAATTCCGTTATCTCGTCCACGACACCTTGCTTGAGCGCTACGTCAGGCGAGATGTGTACGTCGACGGAGCGACGAGCATTCAAGAGCTCGTCGGACAGCCGGGTGCGCTCTCTCAAGATGCTTTCCGTACGCTCATCATCAGCCAGCGTGGAGTCAAGGAACATGCTCAGACGTTGGGCGGTCATGTCGGGCAACTGCATGAAGGAAGTTGCGTGGATCATGAAGGTGCCGTGCGCTGAGCAATAGCGCTTATCTGCAGCAACAAAAACTGCAACTGCAATCGAAGAGACGCTGCTTAGATTGTATGCGTGAATCTTCAGAGGTAAGCCTCTCAAGTGGTTGTATAGGTAAATTCCGTCTGCTACCACGCCACCGGGCGAGCTAAAGGCGAAATGCACAACGTCCACGCCATCGTTAAGAGCTGAATTAAACGCAGCGGCGATTCGCGTTGCGCCTGCCGAATCAATCGGCCCGGTGTACCCGTAAAAAATCGGTTTCTCGCCAGCCAGGTCGACCATCGGTGCAGCCTTCCAAAGTGAATGTGCTCGCAGTAGAACACGGCCGCCTGTGTGCTCGCGATGGCATAACCTGTGGATAAGTACGATTGTTTTCTAATCTTTTGGCGTCTCATTTTTCAAAACAGGTAGTGGCTATATTTTAGCCACCAGCTTAAAGCAGCCTAAAAAGCGACACGTTTGCCAACGGGCGCCCAGCGGCGCCCGTCATGGCGCTTCATGAGTCGGCATGCCGGTGCACGCCGCTGCACCGTATTTTCAGTGATTGCGAAGGTGGCTCCTCAACCTTGCCCATGCTTCCACCTCCCTGCCAATGAATCCAATGGCGCAATGGATCGAAGGCTGCGGGTGGTGTCCTCGGCGCTACTTCCTTTCGAAACGCTAGGCGGACACCAAGCGGACACGGGATCCAAAAGCCAGAAACGAAAAAGGGTTTCCGTTGCCGGAAACCCTTTTAAATTCAACACGCTGGCACGCCAACAAAATGGTGGCCGGGGAGGGAATCGAATCCCCGACACAGGGATTTTCAATCCCTTGCTCGCGGCTACTAGCCCGCGCCAAACGCCAACGTAGCCTCCACCGCCCGCAACCACCCCGCATACAACTTCTCCCGCCGCTCCGCCCCCATCTCCGGCACAAACGTCCGTTCCACCTGTCGCTGCCGCGCGATCTGCTCCCGGCTTTCCCAGAAACCCACCGCCAGTCCGGCCAGGTAGGCCGCGCCCAGCGCCGTCGATTCCTTCACCGATGGCCGCTCCACTGAAATGTCCAGGATGTCCGCCTGGAACTGCGCAGTGAAATCGTTGGCGATGGCACCGCCATCCACGCGCAATGCCTTCAACGTCAAACCCGCATCCACCTGCATCGCCGTCAGCACATCGCGGGTCTGGTAGGCCAGCGATTCCAGCACCGCGCGGATGAAATGCTCCTTGGTCGTGCCGCGGGTCAGCCCGAACATCGATCCACGCACGTCGCTGCGCCAGTACGGCGCGCCCAGTCCCACGAACGCCGGCACGAAATACACCCCGTCCGACGACAGCGCCCGTTCTGCATAGGCCTGCGAATCGCCGGCCTTGCCGAGCATGCGCAAGCCATCGCGCAACCACTGGACCGCTGAGCCCGCTGCGAACACGCTGCCTTCCAGGGCATATTCCACTTCGCCATCGAGGCTCCATGCAATCGTGGTCAACAGCCCGTTGTTCGATTGCACCGCGTTCGCGCCTGTGTTCATCAGCAGGAAGCAGCCGGTGCCGTAGGTGTTCTTGGCCATGCCCGGCTCGAAGCAGGCATGCCCGAACAACGCCGCCTGCTGGTCGCCGGCGATGCCGCTGATCGGAATGCGATGGCCGAACACCGACTGCGCGCTGGTGTGCGCGTAGACCGTGCTGCTGTCGCGCACCACCGGCAGCATCGCTGCGGGCACGTCGAGCATGCGCAGCAGGTCCGGGCACCATTGCCGCTTGTGGATGTCGTACATCAGCGTGCGCGAGGCGTTGCTGACGTCGGTGGCGTGGGTGCGGTCCTCGGACAGGTTCCACAGCAGCCAGCTGTCGATGGTGCCGAACAGCAACTCGCCGCGTTCGGCGCGGGCGCGGGCGCCGGGCACGTGGTCGAGGATCCACTTGACCTTGGTGCCGCTGAAATAGGCATCGATCAGCAGGCCGGTGCGTTCGCGCACCAGTTCCGCATGGCCGTCGGCCTTCAACTGTTCGCAGATCTCCGCGGTCTGCCGCGACTGCCAGACGATGGCGTTGTGGATCGCCTGGCCGGTGTTGCGGTCCCAGACCACCGTGGTCTCGCGCTGGTTGGTGATGCCGATGCCGGCGATCTGCGACGCACTGACCTGCGCCCGCGTCATCGCTTCCACGATCGTGCTTTGCACGCTGCCCAGGATTTCGCGCGGGTCGTGTTCCACCCAGCCCGGCTGCGGGAACAACTGCTCGAATTCGCGCTGGGCCATGCCCACCACCGCACCGTGGCGGTCGAACAGCATCGCCCGCGAGCTGGTGGTGCCCTGGTCGATGGCGAGGAGGTAGGGTTTGTCCATGGGGTCCGCGAGGCGAGGTGCTCGCGGACGATCTTAACCCCTGTGCGAGCGGCGATTGTAGGAGCGACGCAAGTCGCGAAATCCAGGAGTCTCGATATGCCGATAGTCCTGGCACGCAGGCATTGCGGACTTCGCGACTAGCGTCGCTCCTACAAAGGCGGTGGGCTCAGTCGCGCAGCTCGGCCACGTAGCAGTGGGCCTGCATCTGCTCGATCACGGCATTGGCGGCGTCGGCGGTGGAGATGCTGCGTCCGCCACCGGCCAGGTCGGCGGTGAAGGCGTGCGCGTTCAAGGCGCCATCGACCGAGCGTTCGAGGCAATCGGCTTCATCGTGCAGGCCCAGCGAATGGCGCAGCAGCATCGCTGCGCTGAGGATGGTCGCGTACGGATTGGCGATGCCCTTGCCGGCGATGTCGGGCGCGGAACCGTGGATCGGTTCGTACACCCCGGCCTTGCCGTCGCCCAGCGACGCCGACGGCAGCAGGCCCAGCGAACCAGCCAGCATCGAGGCCTCGTCGGTGAGGATGTCGCCGAACATGTTCTCGGTGACGATCACGTCGTACTCGCGCGGATGCGCCAGCAGGTGCATGGCCATCGCATCCACCAGAACGTGCTCGAGTTTGACGTCAGCGAATTCGTCGCGACCGATGCGCGTGGTCACGTCGCGCCACAGGCGCGAGGTTTCCAGCACGTTGGCCTTGTCCACCGACACCAGGTAGCCGCGACGTTGGCGCGCCAGCTTGAACGCGCTGCGGACCACGCGTTCGATCTCGACGACCGAATAAGTGCACAGGTCACTGGCGCTTTCCGCAGTGCGGGTCTTCTCGCCGAAGTAGATGCCGCCGGTCAGTTCGCGCACCACCATGATGTCGACGCCGGTGAGCAGGTGCGGCTTGATCGGCGAGGCGTGCAACGCGGCCTGGTGCGGGCGCACCGGGCGCAGGTTGGCGTACAGGCCCAGGCCCTTGCGCAGGGCGAGCAGGCCCTGCTCGGGGCGCACCTTCGAATTCGGATCCGACCATTTCGGCCCACCCACCGCGCCCAGCAATACCGCATCGGCGCTCTTGCACGCGGCCAGGGTGGAAGCGGGCAACGGTTCACCGGTCTTGTCGATGGCGATGCCGCCGATGTCGTGTTCGCTGAAGTTGAACTGGTGGCCGTAGCGGCGCGCCACGGTCTTCAGCACGGACAGTGCGGCGGCGGTCACTTCCGGACCGATGCCGTCGCCGGACAGGACTGCGATATCAGCTTGCATGGAAACGTTCCTCGTACTTTGAGATTTGCGGGTCGCGCAGCAACAGGTAGCCCAGTTCGTCCACGCCTTGCATCAGGCAGGTGCGGGCGAAGGCGTCGAGCGGGAAGGGATGGACATCGCCGGACGGCGTGCGCAGTTCGCGCGCTTCGATGTCGACGGTCAGTTCGTCGTCGGGGCGCTGCA
Source organism: Pseudoxanthomonas sp. (assembly GCA_050737675.1). Lineage (GTDB taxonomy): Bacteria > Pseudomonadota > Gammaproteobacteria > Xanthomonadales > Xanthomonadaceae > Pseudoxanthomonas_A. Next base: position 2,670 of record JBOHXX010000184.1, on the reverse strand, counting down.
TCAGCGACTGCACCACGGCTTCGTCCAGCACGATCGGCAGCAGGCCATTCTTCAGCGAGTTGTTGCGGAAGATGTCGGCGATCTGGCTGCTCACTATCGCGCGCAGGCCAAGGTCGGCCAGCGCCCACGGCGCGTGCTCGCGCGAGGAGCCGCAGCCGAAGTTGGCCCCGGCCAGCAGGATCTGGCGGCCGCTGTTCTGCGCCTGGTTGAAGGCGAAGTCCGGGTTCGGCGAACCATCGGCCTGCCAGCGCCAGTCGTTGAAGGCATGCTTGCCCAGACCGGCGCGTTCCGTCGTAGACAGGAAGCGCGCGGGGATGATCTGGTCGGTGTCGATGTTGCTCTGGCGCAGGACCACGCTGCGGGAGGTCAGGGCGGCGAAGGCGGTCATCAGAAAGCCTCCAAGGAAATCATCAAAACAAGATCGTCATCCCCGCGCAGGCGGGGACCCAGTGACTTTGCTGTTGCTTTTGGAAACTGAGGAGCGAAAGGCGCTGGGTTCCCGCCTTCGCGGGAATGACGACTTTGAGAGTTGTGGCGGTTATCCATCACGCGACCTCCTTCGCAAACAACTCACGCGGATCCGACACCTTCCCGTTCACCGCCGCCCACGCCGCGGTCATCGGCGAAGCCAGTAGCGTGCGCGAACCGGGGCCCTGGCGACCTTCGAAATTGCGGTTGCTGGTGCTGACCGCCAGTTGCCCCGGTGCGACCAGGTCACCGTTCATGGCGATGCACATCGAGCAGCCGGGCTCGCGCCATTCCGCACCGGCGGCGCGCACGATCTGGTCGATGCCCTCGGCCTCGGCCTGGCGCTTGACCAGTTCCGAACCCGGCACCACCAGCATGCGCACGCGCGGATCCACGCGGCGGTCGCGTAGCACGCTGGCCACTTCGCGCATGTCGCTGAGGCGGCCGTTGGTGCAGGAACCGACGAAGACCACGTCCACGGCCGTGCCTTCCAGCGACTTTCCGGCGTCGAAGGCCATGTAATCCAGAGACTTCTGCGCGGCGGCGTCGTTGGCGGCGGGGATGGGCTTGTCCACGGCGATGGCCGTGCCCGGGTGCGTGCCCCAGGTCAGGGTGGGGCGGATATCGCGCGCGTCGATCACGACCTCCTGGTCGAAGCGCGCGCCGTCGTCACTGCTGAACTGCGACCAGCGCGCCTTGGCTTCCTCGAACGCCGCGCCTTGCGGTGCACGTGGCGTGTTCGCCAACCATGCGTAGGTGATCTCGTCCGGCGCGACCATGCCTGCGCGCGCGCCGGCCTCGATCGACATGTTGCACAGGGTCATGCGCTGTTCCATGTCCATCGCGCGGATGGTGGAACCGCGGTATTCCAGCACGTGGCCGGTGCCGCCGTTGACCCCGATCACGCCGATGATGTGCAGGATCACATCCTTGGCGCCGACGCCGGGCGCGAGCGGGCCATCGACGGTGATCGACATGGTTTTCGCCTTCCGTTGCAGCAGGCATTGCGTGGCCAGCACGTGGCCGACCTCGCTGGTGCCGATGCCGAAGGCCAGCGCGCCGAACGCGCCATGGGTGGAAGTGTGGCTGTCGCCGCAGACAATGGTCATCCCGGGTTGGGTCAGGCCCAGTTCCGGCGCGATCACATGGACGATGCCGCGTTCGGCCGAGTGCATGTCGAACAGCTCGATGCCGTACTCGGCGCAGTTGCTGGCCAAGGTGTCGACCTGGGTCTCGGAGGCCTGCGTGTAGTAGTGGAATTTTCCGTTGCTGTCGGCCGGCGTGGTTGGCGTGGAATGATCCATGGTCGCCTTGGTCCGGTCCGGCCGGCGCGGCGCGATGCCGCGCGTGCGCAGTTCGGTGAAGGCCTGCGGCGAGGTGACTTCATGGATCAGGTGCAGGTCGACGTACAGCACCGCGGGCGCGGCGTCGGTCTCGGTGACGACGACGTGCGTGTCCCACAGCTTGTCGAACAGGGTGCGGGGTGTGGGATTCATGCAGTGACGGCCTCGCGCGTGGCGCCGGCAGCGGATTTGCCGCGTGCACGCAGCAGCCGGTTGGCCACGTCCAGCCAGGCCAGGGCGCTGGCTTCGATGATGTCCTTGCTGGTGCCGGTGCCGTCGTACTCGATGCCTTCGTGGCGCACGCTCAGGTTGGCCTCGCCGCGCGCATCGCGGCCCAGGCCGACGCTGTGCACCTGGTAGCTTTCCAGTTTCAGGTCAACGCCGGTGGCCGCGGCCAGCGCGGCGAACAGCGCATCCACCGGACCGTCGCCCTCGGCGGTCTCGAACACCCGCTCGCCGCCCGGATCGGACAGGTCCACGGTGGCGCGGGCGCGGTGGCCGGCATCGCTGACGGTCATCGACGACAACCGGTAGCCTTCGCTGTCGGCGCCATCCTGCATCAGCGTCTGCAGGTCGGCGTCGTTGACCACGCGTTGTTTCTCGCACAGCGCCTTGAAGTCGGCGAAGACCAGTTCCAGTTCCGATTCCTCCAGCAGGTAGCCCAGCGCGCGCAGGCGCTGTTCGACCGCGGCGCGGCCGCTGTGGCGGCCCAGCACCATCTGCGAATCCGGCCAGCCCACGTCCTGCGGATTCATGATTTCGTAGGTGCCGCGATGGCGCAGCATGCCGTGCTGGTGGATGCCGGATTCGTGCGCGAATGCATTCAATCCGACAATCGCCTTGTTGCGCTGTACCGGCA
>JBOHXX010000183.1:0-6756 GCA_050737675.1 Pseudoxanthomonas sp. | reverse complement strand
CGACCGCAATGGCTCGCCCGCGGTGGACATCACCCTGAACGCGGCCGCCGGCCAGCGCATGTTCGACTTCACCAGCGCCAACGTCGGCAAGCTGATGTCGGTGGTGTACATCGAGCGCATCCCGCAGGTCACCGTGGTCGATGGCAAGGAAGTGCGTTCGACCAAGGTCAGCGAGGAAGCGCTGGCGCCGACCCGGATCGCCGGCGTGTTCGGCAAGAATTTCCAGACCACCGGCCTGGAGAAGACCGAGGCCGAGAACCTGGCCAAGCTGCTGCGCGCCGGTTCGCTGGCCGCGCCGATGGATTTCGTCGAGGAACGCGTGGTCGGCCCCAGCCTGGGCGCCGAGAACGTCGAGCGCGGCACCAAGGCGGTGATGTATTCGTTCCTGTTCGCGCTGGCCTTCTTCCTGGTCTACTACCGGATGTTCGGCCTGATCACCTGCGTGGCCCTGCTGCTCAACCTGCTGATGGTGGTGGCGGTGATGTCGCTGTTCGGCGCGACCATGACCTTGCCCGGCTTCGCCGGCCTGGCCCTGTCCATCGGCATGTCGGTCGACGCCAACGTGCTGATCAACGAACGAATACGCGAAGAGTTGCGCGCCGGGATGCCGGCGCAGGCGGCGATCGCCACCGGCTACGACAAGGCTTCCGGCACCATCTTCGACTCGAACATGACCGCGCTGCTGGCCGGCGTCGCCCTGTTCGCGTTCGGTACCGGCCCGCTGAAGGGTTTCGCGATCACCATGATCGTCGGCATCCTGACCTCGGTATTCACTGCAGTGACCGTGTCGCGCGGCATCGCCACCTTGATCTACGGCGGTCGCCGCAAGTCCAAGTCCCTGGCCATCTAACGGAATCGCCCGAACATGAAACTTTTCCCGCTGCACCTGGTGCCCAACGACACCAACATCAATTTCATGCGCCTGCGCTGGATTTCGCTGGGAGTGGCCGTGTTGCTGGCCGTGGGCGCGATCGCCGCGATGGCCATCAACGGATTCAACTACGCGCTGGATTTCACCGGCGGCACGGTGGTCGAACTGCGTTTCCAGAAACCCGCCGAAGTCGATGGCGTGCGCGAGCGCCTGGCCGCGGCCGGCTACGAAAGCGCGCAGGTGCAGACCTTCGGCACAGGCAGCGACCTGCTGGTGCGCCTGCAGCCGCGCGAGGGCAAGGTCGATGCCGAAGCCAACAACCGCACCGCACAGGAAGTGCTGGAAGCCGCGTCGCTGCCCGACAACGCCGCCAGGATCATGCGCAACGAATTCGTCGGCCCGCAGGTCGGCAAGGAGCTGGCGCTCAACGGCCTGTATGCGCTGATCTTCGTGGTGGTCGGCTTCCTGATCTATATCGGCTTCCGCTTCGAGTGGAAATTCGCGGTCGCGGCGATCTTCACCACCCTGCATGACGTGCTGATCGTGGCCGGCTTCTTCGCCCTGACCGGGCGCGAATTCGACCTGACTGTGTTGGCCGGCCTGCTCTCGGTGATGGGTTTCTCCATCAACGACACCATCGTGGTCTTCGACCGCGTGCGCGAGAACTTCCGCAACTTGCGGGTGGAACCGGTGGAAGTGCTGAACCGCTCGGTCAACCAGACCCTGTCGCGCACCATCATTACTTCGTTCGTGGCGTTCCTGACCGTGCTGGCGCTGTACATCTACGGCGGCGGCTCTCTGGAAGGCATGGCCATCTCGCAGATGATGGGCATCGTGATCGGCACCATCTCCTCGATCTTCATTGCCTGCCCGCTGCTGACCATGGGTTTCCTGACGGTCACCAAGCAGGACCTGATGCCGAAGGCCAAGGAAGAAGCGGCGCTGGCCCGTCGCCCGTAATCGCCGACTGCCATCGCAAAACGAAAAAGGCCGCGAAGTTCGCGGCCTTTTTCATGCATCCGGTTTTTGTAGGAGCGGGTCAGTTGAAGCTGGCGGCGTAGCCGGAGGTGACGATGGCCTTCTGCAGCGCTTCGCAGACCTTGATGTTGCCGGCGACGACCTGGTGGTCCTTGGCGCCCTGGAAATCCAGGCGCGGGATATTGGCGCCGCGGTAATCGCAGACCTTGCCGCCAGCCTCGCGTACCAGCAGCACGCCGGCGGCGATGTCCCAGGCCTTCAGCCCAGCCTCGAAATAGGCGTCGCTGCGGCCGCAGGCCACGTAGGCCAGGTCCAGTGCGGCCGAACCGGTGCGGCGTACGTCCTCGGCCTGGACCAGCAGTTCGCGCACGCATTCCAACTGGGCGCCGGCGCGCGCGCGTTCGCGTGGGGCGAAGCCGGTGCCGATGGTGGTGCCGGCCAGGTCCTTGCGGTCGTGCACGCGGATGCGGCGTTCGTTGAGTTGCGCGCCGCTGCCGCGGCTGGCGGTGAACAACTCGTTGCGCAATGGGTCGAAGATCACCGCGTCGGTCGGCTCGCCGTTGTCGACCAGGGCGATCGACACGCAGTAGTGGGGGAAGCCGCGGAGGTAATTGCTGGTGCCGTCCAGCGGATCGATCACCCAGGTGTAGCGCCCGTTCTTGCCGGCCTGGCCGCCGCTTTCCTCGCCCAGCACCGAATAGTCGGGATAGGCGCGCTTGAGTTCCTTGATCACGGCTTTTTCCGCGTCGGCATCCACTTCGCTGGCGTAATCCAGGCGTTCCTTCTCCACTACGTTGAGGCTGTCGAGCTTGTTGATGTTGCGCAACAGCACGTTGCCTCCCTGGCGCGCGGCCTTGACCATGATGGTGACGACTGGATTCAACATGGGTGACGGACCTCGGGCGGACTGGCGGGCGGGTGGAAGGAAACGAGTGGTAAAGAGCGGCACGGCGCGGAGACCGGCCCGCGCAGTTTAACATCTACGCCCATGAACACCCTCGACATTGATTTGGAAACCGCCGCCCGCATCCGCATCGTCCTGGTCGGCACCCAGCATCCGGGCAATATCGGCGCCGCCGCGCGCGCGCTGAAGACCATGGGCCTGTCGCGGCTGGTGCTGGTGGCGCCGGAACAATACCCGGCCGACGAGGCCTTCCGCCGGGCCGCTGGCGCCGACGACCTGCTGGCAGAGGCCAGCGTGGTCGCGACCCTGGCCGAGGCCGTGTCCGACTGCCGCCTGGTCCTGGGCTGCACGGCGCGCAGCCGGAGGGTGGCGCTGGAGGAACTGGATCCGCGCGCCGCCGCGTTACGGGTCGTCGACCTTGCAGGCACGGACCAGGTTGCCCTGGTCTTCGGCCGCGAGCGCACCGGCCTCAGCAACGAGGAGCTCCAGCTATGCCATGCCTCGATCCACATTCCGGCCAACCCTGAATACAGCTCGCTCAACCTCGCCGCCGCGGTGCAGGTACTGGCCTACGAATTGCGGGTGGCTCTGCTGGCCATGCGTGGGCAAGCTTCGCCCGGCAACGAGGCGCGGCAGGAAGCCGCGGCATCGCATGCGCAGATGGAAGGCTTCTTCTCCCAGCTCGGCGAAACCCTGGACGACATCGATTTCCACAAGGGCCGGGCGCCGGACTCGGCGATGCGCAAGTTACGGCGCTTGTTCCTGCGCGCTGGCCTGAACGAGCAGGAAGTGCGGCTGATGCGCGGGATCCTCGCCGACGCGCAACGCATGGCCCGGCTGGCGGCGACCAGGCCCGACTGAATTACTACCCCCGGCCGGAGCTTTCGGCTAGTCTCACCTCTGCTGCTGATGCGAGCTCCAACGTTGCGTACCGCCTGGTTTGGCCTTGCCCTGTCATTGCTCGCCCCGTTGTTGCCGGGCGTTGCTGCTGCAGTGCCTGCCGTGCCCGCCAGCATCGACGATGGCAGCGTGCTGGTCATCGGCCGCATCAGCGACGATCCCAAGGCGCATTACGAACAGCTCAAGCCGCTGCTGGACTACGTGGTGCCGCGGATGCGCGATGTCGGCATCAAGGAAGGCCGCATCCTGATGGCGCGCGATGCGCAGCAGATGACCAGCTACCTGCGCCGCGGACGCGTGGATTGGGTCACCGAAACCGCGGGTACCGGCATGCAGTTGCAGAAGCGCGCGGGCGCCAGGCCGCTGCTGCTGACCGAGCGTGGCGGGGTAAGCCGTTACCACTCTGTGTTCTTCGTGCGCAAGGACAGCGGGATCAACACCCTGGCCGACCTGCAGGGCCGCAGCATCGCCTTCCAGAGCACTGCCTCCACCAGTGCCTACATCGTGCCGGCGGCGACCTTGCTGGACCGGGGGCTGAACCTGGAAATACTGTTGTCGCCGATGGATCGGCCGACGCCGGATTCGGTGGGTTACGTTTTCGCGCGCTCCGAACTCAACATCGCCGCCTGGGTGCACAAGCGCCTGGTGGATGCAGGCGTGTTCAGCAGCCTTGACTGGGAGGACGCGCGGCGCATGCCGTCGGCTTTCCGCCAGGACATGAAAGTCATCCACCAGACCCCGGACTATCCGCGCGCGCTGGAGATGGTGCGCGGCAACCTGGATCCGAAGGTCGAGGCGCGCCTGCGTGAAGTGTTGCTGCAGGCAGCCGACGATCCGGCCGCGCGCGAGGCGATGACCCTGTTCTTCCGCACCACGCGCTTCCTGCCGATGGATCCCGCCTCGCAGCAGGGCCTCGACCAGCTGCGCGATGGCATCAACCGCGTGCGCGAGCAGGTCGAATGAGCATGCGCTTCGGCTTGCAGGCCCGGTTCCTGCTGGCGATGGGCGTCGCCCTGCTGGTGGTGCTGGCCCTGCTGGGGTTGTTGCTGCAGCGGCAATCGGCCATGCAGCGCGAAGTGGACGTGCTGGGCCGCGAGGCGATGCAATCCATGGCTGCGGATGCGCTGGGCCGACGTGGCGAGGCGATGGTGGAACAGCTCGCCGATTCGCTGACCAATCCGCTGTATTTCTCCGACCTGGATGCCATCGGCATCACCGTGCGCGCCGCCTCGCGCCAGCCCGATGTCGCCTACGTGCTGGTCTACGGTGCGGACGGCAACATCGTCCACGACGGTTCCTACGACATCGCCGCCTATGGCCAGGCGATGAGCGATCCACTGGCGCGAGCGGCGGTTTCATCCGACCACCTGTTGACCCAATGGTCGCAGCAGGTGATGGACGTGTCGGAGGCCATCACTATCGGCAACCAGCGCATCGGTGGCGTGCGCGTCGGTTTTTCCCTGGCGGAGATCCGCGCCAGCGAGGAACGCGCCGCCGGAAGTCTCAATAACCGCCTGCTGGAACTGGGCAAGCGGCACATGGGCTGGTTCGTGGCGCTGCTGGCGGCGCTGGTCGCGGTCAGTATCGTTGTCGTCTGGTACGTGCAACGCACGCTGGTGAAGCCGATCCGGCAACTGGCCGACGCCGCCAACGCTATCGGCACCGGCGACTACGATGCCAAGCACCTGGTCAGCGATCGCCAGGACGAGGTGGGTGACCTGGTCCGTGCTTTCAGCGACATGAACGACAGCATCGCCCGCCATGACCGCGACGTGCGACGCATGGCCTATACCGATGCGCTGACCGGGCTGACCAACCGCCTGGCGTTCCGTGAAAGCCTCGACCATCGCCTGATGATGCTGCGCGGTGCCGGTCGCCAGCTCGCGGTGCTGTTCGCCGACATCGACGACTTCAAGCGGGTCAACGACACCCTGGGCCACGAAGCCGGCGACGAAGTGCTTTTGCAGTTCGCCAACCGGATCCGCAGCGTGGTCGAGCGCATGGGTGGCGATGATTCGTTGCTGGCGCGCTTTGGCGGCGACGAGTTCGTGATCCTGATCCAGGATGGCGACGTGCGCGCCTCCGCCACCCGGCTTGCCGAGGCGCTGGTGAAGGAGCTGGGCCAGCCGCTGGTGGTGGAAGGGCGCCAGGTGTTCCTCGGCACTTCGATCGGCATCACCCTGTTCCCCGAAGATGCGTCCGGCGCCACCGCGCTGATGAAGAACGGCGACATCGCCATGTACCAGGCCAAGGTCGCCGGCAAGAACTGCTACCGCTTCTACAGCCGCGCCATGGAGCAGGCGGTGGAGCGCCGCGTGCACATGGAGCAGGAGCTGCGCGGTGCCTGGGAACGCGGCGAACTGAGCCTGGTCTACCAGCCGATCTTCCGGGTGGCCGACAGCCGCATCGTCGGCGCCGAAGCGCTGTTGCGCTGGCAGCACCCGGAAATGGGATCGATCGCGCCGTCGGTGTTCATCGCCGTGGCCGAACAAAGCGGCCTGATCGAAAGCATCGGCCCGCGCGTGTTGCGCGCCGCGTGCGCCGCCGCGGCGCGCTGGCCCATCGGAAGCGGCATGGACGAAGCCCCGTTCGTCGCGGTCAACGTCTCCCCGCGGCAATTGCGCAGCGGCGACCTGCCCGAGGAAGTCGCTTCCTGCCTGCGCGATACCGGGCTGCCGGCGCAACGCCTGCACCTGGAGCTGACCGAGACCGCGGTGATCAGCGACGAGGCGCACGCCAGCGCGTTGCTGGCTAAACTGCATCGCACCGGGGTCAAGGTGTGGCTGGACGATTTCGGCACCGGCTTTTCCGGCCTCAGCCACCTGCGCCGGGTGCCGGTGGACGGGGTCAAGATCGACCGCAGCTTCATCGCCGACATGCAGCGCGATCCGGACGACCTGGCCCTGACCACGGCGATCATCGCCATGGCCCATTCGCTGGGCATTACCGTGGTCGCCGAAGGCGTGGAGAAGGAAGCGCAGTTCGACATCCTGCGCGCGCGCGGTTGCGACCTGGCCCAGGGCTACTGGATGGGTTACCCGATGAGCGCGGCCGAGTTCGCGCTGCTGCTGGTCTGAACCCCCGAACCAGGCGCGGGAGCGGC
>JBOHXX010000182.1:0-6810 GCA_050737675.1 Pseudoxanthomonas sp. | reverse complement strand
GAGGTGCCCTTGCCGATCTTGCTGTCGGTGTTGACCAGCGCGCTGGTATGGCGGCGCTTGCCGTTGACCAGGACCAGGATCTGGTTGGGGCTCAGCCCACGCAGCTGCGCGGCGCGCACATGGTCGGCGCCGCCGGAGTTGGACTGGCGCGGGAAATTGAACGAGGGCAGCAGTGCCTGCAACGCACTGCCGAGTTCACCATTCAACACGCCGGCCTTGCGGATGTCCTCGGCGCTCAACACGTCGATGGGAGAAGTGGATTCCAGCACGGTGCGGTCGGTGGCGCGGGTGCCGGTGACGATGACCGTGTCGAGGTTGGTGGCTTCTGCCTGGGCCTGGACTGCCTCCTGGGCGAAGGCGGGGCTGGTCAGTGCGAGGGCGATGGCGACGCCGAGCGGCGTCACGAGGGGGCGGGACATGGCAACTCCTGGGGGTTTGCGGATCGGGTGCGGATAGCGCGGGACGAAGACGGAGTCAGGCGCGACAGCGCCGGAGGCTCGGAGGGACAGAATTCAGGATCATCGGGTCGTCGTCGCAAGCGTTATCGTTTCGTAATGCAGATACCTTAATTGCATAAGCGAGGTGGCGACATACCTGCGGCATGGGCTTTGCGCATCACCTTATGCCTTACGGTTATTTCGGGCGCGGGTAAGATGAAACGAGAGTAGCGACTGTTTCCAGGAGCGACGACATGGTTCTACGCGGCATCCTTTTACGCGGCACGCTGTTCGCAATGCTGGTCGGGCTGGGCGCGTGTGCCACCCAACCTCGCGTCGCAGCTGCGCCGACGGGCGTTTCGGCCACCTTGCAGGGCGATGCGGCGCGGCCTGCGCTTGCCCAGGGCTGGGTGCGCAGCGAGTTGTATTTCGGTGTCGGCGAGGAAAGCGGCCCGGCGGATCGTCCGCAGGCCGAGCCGATCAGTCAGGCGCAGTGGCGTACGTTTTTGGACAAGGAAGTCACGCCGCGCTTTCCGGATGGGCTGACCGTGTTCGATGCCTACGGCCAGTGGTTGTTCCGCGGCGCCAAGGAGCCGAACCGGCTCAACACCAAGGTGCTGGTGATCCTGCACGAGGACACGCCGCAGCGGACGGCGGATATCGAGGCGATCCGGCTGGCGTGGAAGCAGACGACGAAACATCAGTCGGTGTTGTGGTCGAAGCAGGCGGTGGAGGTTTCGTTCTAGATTGTTCTCTTCTCCCCTTGTGGCGTCCGAAGGGTCTGCAAGGCTGAGAAGAGTCTGCCCCCGCGAAGGAGGGGGTGCCGAAGGCGGTGAGGTGCTGCTTGCGGTAGCCTTGATCTCCTCGCAAAGAGCGTTTCGCGCTACGCGCGAGTCACTTTTCTTTGAACGGCAAAGAAAAGTAACCAAAAGAAAGCCGCCCTAACGTCGCGCCCAACGATGAAGCTGTTGGGTCCGCAAGCAGGCCGGGAATTTCCGTAAGACACATCCTGTGTCTACGGAAACGGCGCACATCCTTGTGCGCCGCCCCTTCGGGGTTTTACCCGTCCCGCTTGCCGCGCCTCACGGGATTCCGCAAGGTCAAAAGCAACAGCTGCATTCAAGCCACCCCAACCAATCGAGCCCTGAATGTCCTCAACTTCCGCCAATCCCCGCCGCTGGTTCGTAGCAGGCGATCTCAACGGTTTCTTCGGGCTGGTGGTCGACAACCTGTCGATCCTCGGCTTCATCGCCATGGCCTTGATCGGGATCTTCGGGTTTCCCGCGGAGATCGTTTACCAGCGGATGTTCCCGGGCACCGCGCTGGGCGTGCTCGTCGGCAACCTGATCTATACGTGGATGGCGCGCAGGCTGGCGGCGAAGACCGGGCGCGACGACGTCACCGCGATGCCGCTGGGGCTGGATGCGCCGACCAGCATCGGCATGGCCCTGCTGGTGCTGGGGCCGGCCTTCGTGGCGTTCAAGCAGCAGGGCATGGAGGCGGATGCCGCGGCCCTCGCCACCTGGCAACTGGGCATGGCCTCGCTGATCGTGATGGGTGTGTTGAAGCTGGTGTTGTCGTTCTTCGGCGACGCGGTCACGCGGATGGTGCCGCGCGCGGGTCTGCTGGGCTCCATCGGCGGCGCCGCGTTGACCCTGCTCGGTTTCCTGCCGTTGATCGAGACCCTGCGTTCGCCGGTGGTCGGCTTCGTCACCTTCGGCCTGCTGCTGTACGTGCTGGTCGCCAAGGGCAGGCTGCCGGTGAAGGTTCCCGGCGTGCTGCTGGCCTTCATCGTCGGCACCGCGCTGTATTACGGGCTGGGGCTGGCGGGGCTGGGTACGCCGGGGTTCGCCTTGCCGCAGGCGGTGCCGCTGAGTTTCACCTTGCCGCTGCCGACGCTGGGTTTCCTCGACGGCCTGGCGTACACCGTGCCCTATCTGCCGCTGCTGCTGCCCTTCGGATTGTTGATGGTGGTCGGCGGCATCAATGTCAGCGAAAGCGCGCGCGCCGCGGGCGACGACTATCGCACCCGCGACGTGTTGCTCGCCGAAGCGATCTCCACCCTCGTTGCCGGCTTCTGCGGCGGCGTGGCCCAGACCACGCCCTACATCGGCCAGCCCGCTTACAAGCACATGGGCGCGCGCAGCGGCTACACGCTGCTAACCGGGTTGTTCATCGGCCTGGGCGGAATCCTGGGCTACGTGTCGGGACTGGTGCAGTGGCTGCCGCTGGCGGTGCTGGCGCCGATCATCGTCTACGTCGGCCTGGACATCACCGTGCAGGCTTTCCACGAAACCCCGCGCAAGCACGCGATCGCGGTGGCACTCGGCTTCCTGCCTTCCATCGCCTACCTGCTCAACATCAAGCTCGGTAATCCGACGTGGATAGCGCCCGAGAAGTTCGCCGAACTCTACAACGGCACCGACGGTCACGGACTGCCCGACCTGGCCACCATCGTGACCCTGGGCAACGGCTTCATCATCACCGCGATGATCTGGACCACCGCGCTGGTGGCGATGATCGATGGCCGCCTGCGGCATGCGGTGCTGGCATTGTTGATTGGCGCGGCACTGACCCTGTTCGGCTTCATCCACTCGGTCGATCCGCGTGGCGGCATCTACCTGCCATGGGATTTGCTCGGGTTGCCGAGGGTGATCATGTGGCAGTTCGCCGGTGCCTACGCGGCGCTGGCGGTGTTGCTGGGATTGTTGTCGTTGCAGAAGCCTGCGACGCCAGCCGCACACCAATGAAGCCGCGGATACGTCGGTATATTCGCCGCATGCCGCGCTTGCTGCTGGCGCTGTCCTGCCTGTTCGTCGCCGCCTGCGCCACGATCGGGACCGCTCCGCGCGCGACGTCGATGGCAGATGGCGCGCTGGTGGCGGTCACCGCGAATCTGCGCACTTCCTCCGCGCCGGACGGCGAAAATGCCTGGCCCCTGCGCAAAGCAGGCGCATTGGCGTTGTTGCGCGAACTGTCCCCGGATGTGCTCGGCGTGCAGGAAGCGCTCGCCGACCAGCACGACGCGTTGGCGGCGACATTGCCTGGTTACGTAGCGGTGGGCGGCGGGCGCGACGATGGCAAGCGCAAGGGCGAGTTCTCTTCGCTGTTCCTGCGCCAGGCGCGGTTCGAGCTGCTCGATTCGGGCCAGTTCTGGCTTTCGCCCACGCCCGAGGTGCCGGGCTCGATGGGCTGGGATGCGGCCTACCCGCGCATATGCACCTGGGCGCGCGTGCGCGACCGGCGCAACGGCAAGGAGTTGCTGGTCGCCAATACCCATTTCGACCACCTGGGCGTGCTGGCGCGCGAACAATCGGCCAGGCTGATCGTGGCGCGCCTGCGTGCCGCAGCGGGTATGCGGACCCCGGCCGCCGTCGCGCCGCCGATCCTGTTGCTGGGCGACTTCAACTCGGACGAGCACAGCAGTGCTTACCGGGTCCTCCTCGACGCCGGCCTGGTCGATGCCTATCGCGCCGTGCACCCGCAAACCGCCGCCAACGAGCTGACCTTCCACGACTTCAAGGGCCTGACCCTGGGCCGGCGCATCGATTTCATCTTCAACAGCACGGATTTGCATACCGTCGACGCCGAGATCGTGCGCACACCGATCGCGCCCGGGCGCTTTCCTTCCGACCATTATTTCGTCACTGCCCGGCTCGAATGGAACTGAGCGCCGCCTTAGCCAGCCCCGTTCGACGGTCCCCCACGGCTTGAATAGTCGCGCCTCGACCGCATCTGGATAGCATTGCCGGCACGCCGGCCACCCCCTTTCCAGAGGTAGATCCCGATGCGGATGGACAAACTCACTTCGCGTTTCCAGCAGGCGCTGGCCGACGCGCAATCGCTGGCCGTGGGCCGCGACCACAACATGATCGAACCGGTGCACGTGCTGACCGCCTTGCTCGACCAGGGCGACGGCAGCACGCGACCGTTGCTGGCCCAGGCCGGGGTCAACGTGCCGGTGCTGCGCGAGCGCCTGGTCGAGGCGCTGGACAAGCTGCCCAAGGTCAGCGGACAGGAAGGCAATCTTTCCATCGGCAACGACCTCAATCGCCTGCTCAACCTCACCGACAAGCTGGCCCAGCAACGTGGCGATGCCTTCATCGCCAGCGAGTGGTTCGTGCTCGCCGCGGTCGACGACAAGGGCCCGCTGGGCATGGCCCTGCGCGCCGCCGGTGCCGACAAGGCCAGGTTGACGGCGGCCATAGAAAAAATCCGTGGCGGCGAGAGCGTGCAATCCGAGAACGCCGAGGAGCAGCGCCAGGCGCTGGAGAAATACACCATCGACCTGACCGAACGGGCCGAATCCGGCAAGCTCGACCCGGTGATCGGCCGCGATGAAGAAATCCGCCGCACCATCCAGGTCCTGCAGCGCCGGACCAAGAACAATCCCGTACTGATCGGCGAACCCGGCGTGGGCAAGACCGCCATCGTCGAAGGACTCGCACAACGCATCGTCAACGGCGAAGTGCCCGAAGGCCTGAAGAACCGCCGCGTGCTGTCGCTGGACATGGGCGCGTTGATCGCGGGCGCCAAGTTCCGTGGCGAATTCGAGGAGCGGCTGAAGGCGGTGCTCAACGACCTGTCCAAGACCGATGGCCAGGTGATCCTGTTCATCGACGAATTGCACACCATGGTCGGCGCCGGCAAGGCCGAAGGCTCCATGGACGCCGGCAACATGCTCAAGCCGGCGCTGGCGCGCGGCGAGCTGCACTGCATCGGCGCGACCACGCTGGACGAATACCGCAAGTACGTGGAGAAGGATGCCGCGCTGGAGCGCCGTTTCCAGAAGGTCTTCGTCGGCGAACCCACGGTCGAAGACACCATCGCCATCCTGCGCGGGCTGAAGGAACGCTACGCCGTGCACCACGGCGTGGAGATCACCGATCCGGCCATCGTCGCCGCGGCCACGTTGTCGCATCGCTACATCGCCGACCGCCAGTTGCCGGACAAGGCCATCGACCTGATGGACGAGGCGGCCTCGCGCATCCGCATGGAGATCGATTCCAAGCCCGAGGAACTCGACCGCAAGGAACGCCGCCTGATCCAGCTGAAGATCCAGCGCGAGATGCTGAAGAAGGAAAAGGACGCCGAATCCAAGAAGCGCCTCGCCGACCTGGAAGCGGATATCGAAGTGCTGGAACGCGAGTTCTCCGATCTGAACGAGATCTGGAAATCGGAAAAGGCCGCGCTGCAGGGTTCGACCCGGATCAAGGAACAGATCGAGCAGGCACGCCTGGAGCTGGAGTCCGCGCAACGCCACCAGGACTACGCGCGCATGAGCGAGATCCAGTACGGCCTGCTGCCGGAGCTGGAGAAGCAGCTGCAGACCACCCAGGAAGTGGATCGCAAGGACTTCATCCTGGTCCAGGATCGGGTGACCGCCGAAGAAATCGCCGAAGTCGTGTCGCGCTGGACCGGGATTCCGGTGAGCAAGATGCTGGAAGGCGAGCGCGAGAAGCTGCTGCACATGGAGGACGCGCTGCACGACCGCGTGGTCGGGCAGGAGGAAGCGATCAAGGCCGTGTCCGATTCGGTGCGGCGCGCGCGCGCTGGTTTGTCCGATCCCAACCGTCCTTCCGGTTCGTTCCTGTTCCTCGGCCCCACCGGCGTGGGCAAGACCGAGTTGTGCAAGGCGCTGGCGGGATTCCTGTTCGACAGCGACGACGCGATGATCCGCATCGACATGAGCGAATTCATGGAGAAGCATTCGGTCTCGCGCCTGGTTGGTGCACCCCCGGGCTACGTCGGTTACGAGGAAGGAGGCTACCTGACCGAGGCGGTCCGCCGGCGCCCGTATTCGGTGATCCTGCTGGACGAAGTGGAGAAGGCGCATCCGGACGTGTTCAACATCCTGTTGCAGGTGCTGGACGACGGCCGCCTGACCGATGGCCAGGGCCGCACCGTGGATTTCCGCAACACGGTGATCGTGATGACTTCCAACCTGGGCTCGCACCAGATCCAGGATATGTCCGACAACGGCGGCGCCGACGCCGATTCGGCCGAGGCCTACACGCAGATGAAGGCCGCGGTGATGGCGGTGGTGCAGGCGCACTTCCGCCCGGAGTTCATCAACCGGCTGGACGACATCGTGGTGTTCCATCCGCTGGACAAGGCGCAGATCCGCCAGATCGCCAGGATCCAGCTGCATGGCCTGGAGAAGCGCCTGGCCGAGCGCGGCCTGCACATCGAGCTGGACGACAGCGCGTTGCAGCTGCTCGGCAACGTGGGCTTCGATCCGGTCTACGGCGCGCGTCCGCTCAAGCGCGCGATCCAGCAGCAACTGGAGAATCCGCTGGCGCAGAAGATCCTGGCCGGGGAATTCAGCAACGGCGACACGATCCGGATCCAGGCCCGGGGTGCGGGGCTGGCC
>JBOHXX010000181.1:0-6835 GCA_050737675.1 Pseudoxanthomonas sp. | reverse complement strand
CTTCCATGTACTGCTGCGTGGCCGCGTAGCCGGCGAGTTTGCCCCAGCCGGAAATGATGAAGATCAGGGAGAGGCCGATGCGGCCGAGGAGCGAGAGAGAAGCGTTCATGGCGGTGTTCCTTTGGGTGGGACCCGTTCTGGGTAGGTCGCCACTTTATTGCCGCTATTGATTGGGATAAACATGGATTAGAGTGACTAATTGTCAATGAAACAGAGCCAATCTCATGCTCAACCTCCAGCAGCTCAACAGCTTCCTCGCCGTGGTCCGTGCCGGCAGCTTCGTGGCCGCGGCCGACGCCACGGGCCTTTCCAAGGCAGCGGTGTCGCGCCAGGTGGCCGAGCTGGAAGCGCACCTGGGGGTGCGGCTGCTGCACCGGACTACCCGCCGGCTGTCGCTGACCGACGACGGGCAGCGTTTCCACGCGCGCGCCAGCGAACTGATCGGGCTGATCGAGGAACTCGAGGCGGAGACCGCTTCCAGCGGCGGTGAAGCCACCGGCCTGCTGCGGATCAATGCGCCCTTGACCTTCGGCAACCTGCACCTGGCGCCGCTGTGGCCGCGGTTCACCGCGGCGCATCCCAACGTGTCGCTGGACATCACCCTCAATGACCGCGTGGTCGACCTGGTCGAAGAGGGTTACGACCTGGCCATCCGCATCACCAACCTGCCCAGTTCGCAGCTGGTCAGTCGCCGCCTGGCGAGCACGCGGATCGTGTTGTGCGCGTCACCCGGTTATCTGGCCGCGCACGGAAACCCGATCCATCCACGCGAGTTGGCCGGACACCAGGTCATCTCGTACAGCTACTGGACCGGCGGCGATGATTGGCGCTTCAGCCGCGAGGGCGTCGAGGCCCTGGTACGGGTCAAGCCGCGCATCCACACCAACAGTGGCGACACCTGCCGCGCCGCCGCGCTGGATGACCAGGGCATCATCCTGCAGCCCGATTTCCTGGTCGGCCCCGACCTGAAGCAGGGAGCGCTGGTTGAACTGATGCCGGAGTACCGCTCGATCACACTGGGCATCCACGCGGTCTACGCCAGCCGCAAGCATCTGCCGATGAAGACGCGACGCCTGGTGGACTTCCTGGTCGAGTCGTTCCAGCAGCCTTCGTGGTAGCGCCGGTGGTCGTGGCCCGCCGGTTCTTTTCGTCGCCGTATTCCCGGCTTGGTCGGCGCCTGGCGCGGTTTTGTCTCGCTCCTGTTGCCAGCCACCCCGTGGAATTGCAACCTGCGCTCCATCGCCGGATACGGCAGTGGTTGCGACGTCAAGGAGACTGGAGTTGAAGATACTGATTGCGACAGTGGCCTGGTGCCTGCTCTTCGTCCTGTGCTGGCCGCTGGCTTTGCTGGTACTGGTGCTCTGGCCGATCGTCTGGTTGCTTGCCCTGCCGTTCCGTCTGGTCGGCATCACCTTCACCGCACTGTTCGCGTTCCTGCAGGCGATCCTGTTCCTGCCGGCGCGTGTGCTTGGCTGGCGTCCGCGGCAGGCACAAGCGCATCGCGTTGCGGCGGCCTAGGATTCACAAGTGGGAAGGCCGACGTAGGGTGGGCCTTGGCCCACCATGGCCTTGGCCCACCAATGCCATGCACCAGTTTGCGATGGCAAGTGAACGAAGAGCGGTGGGCTGAAGCCCACCCTACCTAGAAAAAGAAGGGCGTAGCCCGCGCGAGGCTCATTGCTTCGCCCGCGAGCCTCCGATTCCCATCCGCGAGCCTTTTTTCCTCGCCCGCGAACCTCTTGTGCCCCGTGCGCGGGATGCAAGTGCCTCGCGCGCGGACCGGCGAGGCTCGTGCGCGAACCGGTTGAAGCTCGCGCGCGACTTTCCGAAGCCCGACCGCGAGTCTTTCTGCTTCGCGGGCGAAGCCCGGGAGCCTCGCCCGCGAAGCCCTGCCACCCCGCGCGCGAACCGGCGAGGCTCGTGCACGAACCGGTGGTGCCTCGCGCGCGGCTTTCCGCGGCCCGGCCACGAGTCTTTTTGCTTCGCGCGCGAAGCAGGGAGCCTCGCGCGCGAAGCCCGGAGGCTCGCGGCCGGGTGTTTTCCGCCCGCGCACGAGGATCGGAGGCTCGCCGGGGACATTTCCTACCCCGTCGTCGGATTTGGACTACCCGAATATCAGGTTTTCCTTACCCCCGGCCGGGGTAGAACCCTTACCCGGCCTGACTCCATGCTGCGCCTGCCGGCCAAGCGGGCCGGTCATTGACAAGGAATCAAGGAGCGAACATGAGTCAGAACATCGTGGACATCACCTTCACCGCCGACGACCTGCAGGCCATCGACACCGCCCTGGCTACGCTGGAAACCGGGTTGGCCCAGCTGATTGCGCTGACCCCGGAAAAGCGTCGCCAGCTCAACAAGATGGGCGACAAGTCCGAGGCCTTCTGCCGCCAGGCGGTGGACGTGCTGGAACAGAACCCGGGCGTCACCCCGCGCAACTTCGAGCAGGCCGGCCTGCGCCGCGACCTCACCGCCCTGGACGCGCTGCGTCCGCGGATGATGCGGGTCACCCGACTGCAGCAGCGCCTGGTCGATACGGAGATGGCCCTGGGCAGCGACCTGATGGTCGCCGCCTACGAAGGCTATGCCTATCTGAAGGTAGCCGGCAAAGGCGAAGGCCTGGACCAGCTTCGCAAGATGATGGGGGAACGTTTCAATCATGGCCCCAGGCAGGAAAGCGAGGCGTCGACACCGGCTGGGTAATCTTCCCTTGCCGTGTACCACCGAGGCCCCGCATCGCGGGGCCTTTTTTATTGGCATCCCGGCGGCTCGGACAAAGTCTTGTTGACGCGGCTATACAGAGTGATGACTATCGGATTGCGGCCTGATATTGGGGTCTAGTTAGAGTTAGCCATCACACATGTCATCTAAGACCACCAAGCTAAAAAAGCTCCTGTTCGTGGACACGAACATATGGCTCGACTTCTATAGGGCGAGAAACGATGCTGGTTTGGCGCTCCTAAAGCATGCGGAAGCTGTCTCAGACAGCATCATTGTCACCTATCAGCTTGAGAGTGAGTTCAAGAAGAACAGGCAAGCCGCAATTATTGAAGGGATGCAAGAACTGAAACCGCCAGGACAGATTCCAAGGCCAGCCATCTTTTCAGATGCGAAGTCGACCCAGATGCTTAACAAAAGCCTCAAAGAGGCTGAGAAGCGCGTCAAGGAGCTGAAATCGCGTCTCTCAAAAGCGCTGGAAAATCCCACAGCCAATGACGCTGTCTACCAGGCCTGTCAGCGCATCTTCCACAAGACAGACGCCTTGACGTTGACGAGAGACGATCCTGCAAAACTTGCGATTCGTAGAAAGGCCTTTCGCAGGTACCTTCACGGCTGTCCTCCACGGAAGAAAAACGACACATCCTTTGGCGATGCCTTTAACTGGGAATGGATGGTCGCCTGCGCTAACTCCCAGAACGCCGAGTTAGTAATTGTTAGTCGGGATTCCGACTTCGGCGCAACCTTTGACAATAAAGTGTTCGTCAATGACCACCTCCGTCAAGAGTTCAGCGAGCGCGTAAGTAAGAAGCGAAAGCTCTTGCTCTATACGCGGCTATCTGAAGCCCTGAAGCACTTCGCAATCCCTGTCACAGAGAGCGAGGTCAACGCGGAGAAAGAGATCGTGGAGACCAAGACATCATCGTCGCGACCTAAGAGCGAGCAAGAGATTCAAGAGTTCTTCGCGCGGATTGAACGCCTTCTTAAAGGCGGCGACGGTGAAGCCCCAGCCAGTGATGGCTAACAATTCGTTCAAGCCGAAACCGCTTCGCGGGTCGGCTTAATTCAGGCATTAGCCCGCAAGGAGAGTTTCACATGTTATCCAATTTCTCAAACACACTTGATGGTCTCCGCCGGATCAGCGGAAGCTCTTCTAACGACATGGGATTAGCTCGATCCGCTGCTGATGAGTTGAAAGATTTCGTTCTAATTCAGCACCAGATAATAATTGACTATGTGCAGCTGAAATCGATAGTCACCGTAGCTTCTTCCGCTGAAATCAAAGACGCATTGACCGCCATGCGCCATGTCACTTCCGCGCTTCAAGAAATAGCGTCTTTTCACAGCAATGGACTTCTTGCAAGTTCGTTTGACGTACCTTTCCATCAGGCAAATGAGGCGCTGAAGAAGGCGGAGAAGCAAGTAGAGGCTCTGCTCGCACATGTTGCGGGCTAACAATTCGTTCAAGCCGAGCCCGCAGCAGGGGAAACTTTAATGAGAGTCAAGATGATTCTGACAATGGCCGCAGCGACATTGCTTTTGTCCTCGGCCGCATCCGCACAATTTGGCGGCAGTGACTGTACTGACGCTAGAGATCGCGCTACATCCGCAGCTAGCGATCTTTCTGGCTATGCTCGTCGCCTTGAGCGTTGCGCGGATTCAGGAGATTTCACAGATGACTGCAGCACTGAGTTTCGGCGCGTCAAGAATACGCACAGCGACTATGAGTCTGCTGTGTCTGAGGTATCCATCTACTGTGACTAACGGGCTGCTGGGTGAATTAACCCTCCAAGTGCAACACCCCTGAGAGTTGTTGGAGTCACTCCCGAGACCTGAGCGGTGTCTCGGGCCCCGTTCTGTTCTTGCGGCCGCATCACTCAGCTTTTGAAGCGGATTTGTGCTCCAGACGGGGCCGGTTTCCCCG
This sequence comes from Pseudoxanthomonas sp., assembly GCA_050737675.1. GTDB lineage: Bacteria > Pseudomonadota > Gammaproteobacteria > Xanthomonadales > Xanthomonadaceae > Pseudoxanthomonas_A. The sequence continues at coordinate 2,196 of JBOHXX010000181.1, read as the reverse complement.
GTTTCATCGCCCGGATCCGGGTTTCGTCGCTGCGGCCAACACCGGTGCCCTGCGAGTGGATAATCTCCACCGCAACCGAGCATCCCGGAACCTCCCGTGAAAACCAGCTTCTTCTTCGTCCTCCGCATCGCCGCCGCCTGGGTGTTCGCCTTCGTGGTGTTCATCACCCTGTGGAACGGCTTCCTCGACGGCTCGGGACCGAACGGGCTGGTGTTCCTGGTGTTCCTGATCACCCTGGGCTTCGTCATCGCCAGCGCCGTCTCGCACATCCGCCGCATCCGCCTGATCGCCGGCAACATCGACCCCGGCACCCTGGCCAACCGCCAGCGCCGCCAGATCGAGATCCCGCTGGAAGCCGGCGTGGCCTTCGACCTGGTCGATGCGACCATCCGCGAACTGCCGCGCTCGGAAGACATCGAAAGCGCGCGCGACAGCCTGCAGGTCCGGGCCAAGGTCACCCGCATCAATCCGTACAGCAACAAGACCCCCGGACGCTTCAACCCGCTGTACTGGATCCACATCAAGCGCAACCAGATCCTGGCCACGGTGACCCCGGGCGACGGCATCAGCAGCCTGACCCTGGTCTGCGAACCGGAAAGCGGCGCGTGGAGCGACTGGTTCAAGGTCGACGACGGCACCAACCTGGAGAACGCCGAAGCCATCACCCGCGCCATCACCCGCCGCATCGCCGAGCACCGCCGCAACGAACAGGCCGCCGCGCAGCAGACCGTGACCGAGAAGGAGCTCACCGTCGCCAAACTGAGCCTGCTGCACGCGCAGGTCGAGCCTCACTTCCTCTACAACACCCTGGCCAGCGCGCAATACCTGACCCGCAGCGATCCGGCCCGCGCCGACGAGATGCTCGGGAACCTCATCACCTACCTGCGCCACTCGCTGCCGCGCACCGAGGATTCGCTGTCCACCCTGGGCGAGGAACTGGAACGCGCACGCGCCTACCTGGAGATCCTGCGGATCCGCATGGGCAACCGCCTCAACCTGCAGATCGAGGTGCCCGAGGCGCTGAAGTCGATCCCGTTCCCGGCGATGATGCTGCAGACCCTGGTCGAGAACGCGATCAAGCATGGCCTGGAACCGAAATCCGGCGGCGGCACGGTGTGGATCATCGCCCGCACCATCGACGACTCGCTCGCGGTCACCGTCGCCGACGACGGCCAGGGCTTCAATGCCGAAAGCAGCGGCACCGGCATCGGCCTGAAGAACGTGCGCGAACGCCTGCGCCTGGCTTACGGTGGCGCGGCTTCGTTCGCCATCGTCGCCAATTTCCCCAGCGGCGTGGCGGCGACCATCAACATCCCCGCGAATGACGTCCCCGCGAAGGCGGAAGAGGCCAGCCATGTTTAAGTGCGTCATCGCCGAAGACGAGGAACTGCTGCGCAACGAGCTGTCGAAGCTGCTGGCGCAGGCCTGGCCGCAACTGCAGATCGTGGCCGAATGCGAGGACGGTGGCAGCGCGCTCGAAGCCATCGCCGAGCACCAGTCGGAAGTGGCTTTCCTCGACATCCGCATGCCCGGCCTGACCGGGCTGGAAGTGGCTGCCGCGGCGAGTGAAGCCAGCCCCGGCACCCAGGTCGTGTTCGTCACCGCTTATGACCAGTACGCGATCGATGCCTTCGACAAGGGCGCGGTCGACTATCTGCTGAAGCCGATTTCGCCCGAGCGCCTGGCGGCCACCGTGCAGCGACTGCAAACGCGCCTGGCTCAAGGCGCACCGGACGCCGAAGCGCTGGCCGCGTTGATTCGCCAGCTCGGCGCGCGCCTTCCCGCTGGACCGGCCGAACCGCTGGTGTGGATCACCGCCAGCGCCGGCAAGGACACGCGCCTGATCATGGTCGACGACGTGGCCTACTTCCAGGCCGACCACAAGTACACCGTGGTCATGACCGCGGAAGGCGAATCGTTGTTGCGCAAGCCGATCCGCGAGTTGCTGGAGGTGCTGGATCCGGCCATCTTCAAGCAGATCCACCGCTCGACCATCGTCAACCTGAAAGCCATCGCCTCGATCGCGCGCGACGACACCGGCAAGGGCACGGTCAAGCTGAAATCGCGTCCGGAAACGCTGACCGTCAGCCAGCCGTTCATGGCTTTGTTCCGGAATATGTAGGTTCTCGCATGCCGGCAGCGCCGGCCTTTCACGTGCTGCTACCGGTTGCGTTTTACGCTACCCGTTCTTGGAGG
>JBOHXX010000180.1:0-6853 GCA_050737675.1 Pseudoxanthomonas sp. | reverse complement strand
ACAGCCGTTAACCAGCTCCGCGTCCTTGGTCGTTGGATGCGGATGGTCACGATTCCAAACCAATCATCGGTCGCTAAAGCGTTCAACGAGTTTGACGAGGAAGGCCGCATGAAGCCTTCCGCCTTTTACGACCGACTTGTAGACGTGATGGAGGAGCTAATGAAATTCACACTACTCACCCGTGACGTTTCACCATATCTCGTGGATCGTTATAGCGAACGGAAGGAAAGCGCCGAAGAGCTAGCCAAGCGGGTAAGCCTGCGCGCGATCTAGGGCTATGGCTTAGATAGCCGCGACCCGGAATCAATCGTGCGTGTTCCGACAGCTTCGACCTCGAGTTGAATGTCGGTTATTGGCCAGGCGAATACCTGGTTCTAGCGTGGACACAGACGCCGCTTGCTTGGTCCTTCGAACTTAAGCCTTGCAACACCGGATAGCCAGGTGGCATCTCAAGGATATTCATTCGCCCATCAGCTCGGTAGCAATCTCGCGTTCGGGGTTTTCAAATGCATCGACGAACTGATCAAGTTCGCGATTGCTCATGCCGATGGAGTGGCCGACCTGGCGCCATCGGCTGGTTGCCCGCTCTACTTCGCCCAAGATCCTGATGGCAGTGTCACGGTCGATTCGGAAATACGGCGCGACGGACATAAGAGCTTCGATAGATGCTGCAGGCCCTGTGTCTTCCGATATCCAGGTTTTCAGTTCACGCATGCGTTCGGGGAAAGGATTGACATCGAAAGCCGGGGCAAGGGTCCATTGCCCCAACTGGGTATGCAGGAATCCATGGTTGTGCAGGTGATCATCGACGTTGGTGATGAGGATCGAGAAGGCGACGCGTCGCCATAGCTCTTCGATGTCGGTCTGGGGCTGGGCGCCGTGCTGTCGCAAGGCGTCGACGATTTCTGTGTAGCTGTGTTCGTTGCCGTCACTGGTGTCCACCCCGAGCATGGTCGCGGCCGAGATGTACATCAGGCGGCCGCCATCGTCCGGTCGGTCGAATCGGCGGATCAGGGCGACCGGACTGCCATCGCTGTCGATCAGCCGGGCCTCGGCGGCATTGATGCCGCTTTGTCGGGCCAACAGGAGTGCCAGGACTTCACCCTTGGTTACGGGCCGGTCGTCCTGCACGCTCGGGAACTTGCCGATGGACAATCTGCCGTCTTCGTCGATCACGGTGCACTTGGGGCGCAGGCCACCCAAGGGGGTGCCGCGGCCGCGGAGGTAGGCCAGGTCGGTGGCCGTTTCGGTGTGCTGCTCCACTGCCCGTGAGGCGTTGAGAAGCTGGTTCAATTCGATCAGTGGCGGTGCGGTGCGCCGGTCGGGTTCGGGTGCCCGCTGGAAGGTTCCGTTCTCGTCCCGAAAACGCAGTGCTCCGACCCGGCTGGTGTCGTCGACTGCCAGCAGGAAATCCAGGTGGTTCAGTGCACGCGGTTCGACTGCTGCACCTTCTTCGCGCGCGCGTTGGCGTTGCTTGGCGTAGTCACGCAGGATGATCTTGCGGCCCCAGCCGTCTGGTTCGGTGTCGGCGATGGCGCCGTGGAATAGCGAGCTGTCACGTGCCTGCTGGTGGAATTGCATGCCTGAAACCAGAGGCAGTCCGGGTTCGAGAGCGAAGCGATCCTCGGCGGCCAGCCAGTCCGGGTGATATTCAAAGCCCGCGCTTTGGCGTGCGCCCTGGGTTTCGAACCGGAGGGTGCCGACCTGGCGCGCGGTTTCGCCCAGGAAAACGTCGAGGACCCTTCTCATAGCGATTTGGCTTTCTTGGGCCGTACCCGTTGCGGCAGGCGACTGCTGTCCATCAGCATCCCGGTGTCGTCGCTGCGGCTGTCCGCGATCTCGGCCAGGCCGGCTGAGAATCCGAGGGTGAACAAGGTCATCGCGTACACGCCCATGGACACGCTGGGATCTCCTTTCTCGACTTTCAGGTAGGTCGCCTTGGAAACACCGACCCGCTCGACCATCATTTCCACGGTCAGGCGGCGCTTGCGCCGGGCGTCCTTGAGGTCCTTGCCGAGCTTGGCAAGGGAACGGCGGACTCTGGGGGGCAGGGTGTCTATTACGGGGGATCGCATGTGTAAGGTCTCATAAAATGGCCCTTAAACGGTTTAAGGGATAGATTATTAGTCCTTATCCGCCTCCTTGGGAGTTAAGTCAAGGCACTGGGTGGGGCTGGGGCGTAGCTGTTCCTGCCGAAACCGGTGTTTTCGGTCCTGACTGGGCGTGGCAGGCCTACCTGGATGTTCTCTGATCGTCTGGAGGGGCGCCTGCGGGCTCGTGGGCTTGGGGCCCCATGCCCACTGGTCATGGCCATCCGGCTTTGATCCCTGGCGTCTTCGGCAGCTGGGCTGCCTGCGCGCTCCGCTTGCGGCGAGCCTCTACGTTTGAGGGGTGGGGCGGTCTTGCTGTTTCCTTTCACCGTATCACGGCGTTCTCGCCGTCAAGGGCTGCGCGCCTTTGGCGCTGGCGTCCTGGTGGCCGTCTCCGACCCCTGACTGCTCCGCTGCGCCGTGCTGGCGCCGGTTCCGGGCAATCCGCCCTGATACCAGAGCACGGACATGACGCAGTTTTCTTCGTTTATCGATTCTTCGCTGTTCCTGCGGGATGAGCGGGGGCAATACCTGCCGGCGACGCCTGAGCAGATCCTGGAGATCGCACGGCGGGTGGTCGACCTGCAGGTGCGGGACGGGATGTTGTTTTCCTCGCCAGCGGTGGTGAAGTCGTTCTTGGGAACCAAGCTGGCAGGTTATGAGCGCGAGGTGTTCGTGATGCTGAGCTTGGATACGCGGCATCGGTTCCTGGATTTCGTCGAGCTTTTTCATGGCACGATCGATGGGGCGGAGGTGCATCCGCGCGAAGTGGTGAAGCGGGCTCTGGGGTGCAATTCTGCCGCGGTCATCGTTGCTCACAACCATCCATCGGGTGATGCCGAACCATCCGCGGCGGATCGGGCGGTCACAGCGCGCCTAAAGCAGGCGCTGGCCCTGGTCGATATACGGTTGCTGGATCACTTCGTGGTTGGTGGGCCGAACATCGTGTCTCTGGCCGAGAGAGGGTGGGTGTGAACTCTAGGGGAGCTTCGGCTCCCCTTTTTTCTGCGTCCTTTGCCGGGTGCGGGGCCAACGGTGCTGGGCGTGTTTCCTCCAACGCTTCGCTGCTGCGCGTCGCGCGGTACTGGACTGGCCTCTGTAGTCGCTTCTGCCGTCAAGGATTACGCTAGGCGTCGACATGCCGCACGGTCTTCTTATGGCGACCCCACGCATCGCCTTAGTCAGTTCGCCGGCAGGATACGGGGAGCATTCCCGCTAGTCGTTGTGGATCTGGCCTTGCCAACGGCAGGTGCATGCGGGCGAAGTCATTATCGTAGGTGCTGAGTCAGCCACGTTTCCATTCGGGACAGTTCGACCACTGCCGTCATTGGCTTGTCGTGAATCCTGGCCAGGGCACGGCTGCGCCTCGGGCGTTATGGCCGCAACCCTGCGGAACAAACAATTTCCCCGGCGTAATGCGCCTTCCTCGCGGAACAAATTCTGTGTGCCTGCGAGTCCTCCACTGCGTTGTGGCCGCGATGCGGTGCAGCCCGCCCGTCCCCGGCCGACTGGATCACCGACAAGGCCGCAATGGGCGACCTTGCAACCCCGAAAGGAAAAACCTCATGGCTAACATCGGCACCTTCACCGCTCAGAACAACGGCTTCGCTGGCACGCTCCGCACCCTGACGCTCAACGTCAAGGTCAAGTTCGTTCCAAACGACAAGGGCGGCGAGAATGCTCCCGACTTCCGCATCCAGTCGGCCAACAATTACGACATTGGTGCGGCGTGGAAGAAGGTCAGCCAGGGCGACCGGGAGTACTTGTCGGTGACTCTGGACGATCCTGCGTTTCCGGCGACGATCTACGCTCGGCTGGTTGAAGCCGACAACGGCACGCATAGCCTGATCTGGGCGCGTAGCAAGGGCGATTGATCATTGCCTTCGGCGCCCCGCTCTTGCGGCGGGGCGTCTTATCAGCTAAGAGGGAGAGCTAAGGTAAGAGCATTCGCTGCTTCTTTCCCGTCTGAGGAGGATATGTCTGAAGTACGCGCTAGGTACGACGAAATCGCCGCACACCGAGTTTCCCTTGACAATATTCACACGTGAGCGGGCAGCTCAACTCGGCTGTTGCCTTGGCCCTTTCCTTTGATCACGCGAATTTGCACCGGTATGCGCTCTTTCACCAGCTCGACATGACTAATGACGCCAATAAGCTTGCCGGATTGGTTAAGCCTGTCTATAGCATCGAGAGCTACATCGAGCGACTCGGGATCCAAGGTGCCGAAGCCTTCGTCCAGGAAGAATGAGTCGATGCTGGTTTGGTGGCTTACAAGGTCCGATAGGCCCAAGGCCAGTGCCAAGCTGACCAAGAAGCTCTCTCCACCTGAAAGCGTTCGCACATCTCGCTGCGCATCGGCCTGCCAGCAGTCTACAACCACCAACTCCAACCCTTTGGTCTCCCGCTCAAGCCTGTAGCGCCCCCCATCGAGTCGATGCAAATGCTGGTTCGCGAGATGAATCAGGTGATCGAGAGTAAGTCCTTGTGCAAAACGGCGGAACTTGTCCCCGTCAGCTGAGCCGATAAGCCCATTGAGATGCTGCCAGTCTGTGTGCTCCAACCTGGCAGTTTCGATCTCCTCTTGAAATTGAGCAATGCGTTGGCGGCTGGAATTGTCAGCTTCAAGTTGTTCCAAAAGTCTACCGACCTGCTCTGATGCAATGCGGGCCTGCTCTTCTAGTCCATTCAATTGTTCGGCGAGAACCTCACGGGCGATATCCGTCTTGGCCTCTGCCAGCAATGCCGCATGGCGGCGAAGTCGCTCCTGAACTACAAGCCTTGCCTGCTCCACAGCACCATGCAGAGTTTGCTTAAGTTGCCGCAAGCTCGAAAGCACGTCAGGCGCGAGCAACCCCTCGCGAAAGGCATCAATGGAGCCGAACGGGCTGGCCTTGAGTCGTTCCTGAAACCCATCTTCGCTGCTGCTTGCTGCTGCTTCTGCTTCTGAACTTTGGGTTCGAGCGCGCTTCAGCTCACCTCCGAGCTCGATTATTCTGTCTTTCAGCCTGCCAACTAGGACCTCTAAAGCCGCTAGGTCCTGCCCGGATGTTGCCAGCTCTTCGGGTTCTGGCCAGTTTCCTGTTGCCCAAGATGACTTCCATGCGGCGCGGGAACTGACGGCACGCGACAGGTCGCCGTTAGTTTGGGTTCGAAGCTGGTCGAGATCGATCAATTGCTGCTGTAGCGAGCGATAGCTCGTTAGGTCTGCCTCACGGGCCGAGAGCCAATCGTTCAGACTCTCGGGAAGCTGGTTGTCAGGAAGAATCTCAAGTAAAGCATCCCGGCAAAGATCCGATTCCCGGAGGCGCTCTGTCACGCCTGCCTCTCGTTCGCTCACGACCTTCTTATGTTGCTCAATCTTGGCTTTGGCAGACGTCAGGGATTCTTTGGCCAGCTGAGATTTTCCTATGGCGTCTCTTACCGCGGATGCTGCCGACTCGCTAGCCTGTCGTAGTCCATCCGCTCGCTTATAGTCACCGCTCGCTTTTGTAACCTGTGCGTCGACAAGCTGGATCGCCTCATCGAGCGTCTCCACTTCGCTTACTTCAATGGACCATTTCGACTGCCCGTCGTCCCATTGTTGTCGGAGCTCTTCCTCTGACCTCAAAAGTTGTGCAATCCCCAGCTTGGCGGTAGTCGCACGTTCGGTTGCAATCGCCGACTTGCGATCAAGCTGAACTATCTTGGCTTGAGTCGATCGCAAACCCAGTTTGGATTGGTCCAGCGCTTGTTGAGTCGCGGTTGCATCAAGATCCTTATATGCCTGGACTAACGGATGTTCCCTCGATCCACAAAGTGGGCATTCCTTGCCTTCTTCCAATTCATCACGGTGCTGACTCAAATTCTTGATCAGGGCTTCCTGCTCAAACAGGCGCTCCTTGTCGGCAACGCGCTCCTCGTCACGCTCCAGCTCGGCGCGCGCTTCCGACGTCGCTTCGGTCAACTCCGCAAGATCGGCCTCGGCGCCCCCCAATACTGTCCGGTTGGCCAAGAGTTGTTCGGCATGCTGGGCTAGAGAAATACCGATTGGCCTCAGAGCTTTCAGCCCTGCGAGTCGGTCCCGCAACTTATCCTTGGATTCTCGAAGGTCCTCCAAAGTGTTACTGCCAAGGGCCGATTCATAGGCAGTGCGTGCCTCACTGGCTTCCGCAACCGCGGTCTCCTCAAGTGTTGTGACTTGGAGCGTTGCTTCCTGGATGGCAGAAAGCCCACCGACACTATCGCCCAGTTCATCCTGCGCGCGTGTCAGAAACTGCTTGGCCGTGTCCAACCTCGCCAGTGCCTGGTCCAACTGCCCAGCACGCTCGCGCCAGCTCCTCAGGTTCTCCGATAACTGCGATCCCCCTTGAATAGAACTTAAGTGGTGATTGTGACCCTCTATTTGGCCATCGATATCAGTAAGTTTTTGTTGCAGGCCGGATGCGACCTCCTCGGAGGAGAGAACGGCAAGCCATGTTGTTTGGCGCAGATGCTCGCCGCTATCACCGATAGCGCTCTCCAGCGTAGAAATTTCGGTTAAGCAGTTTTCATGGACCAGTCGTGCATGAAGGGCGGACTCAAACGAAACACGAAGCGGTTCTGCATCCTCACCCGTCGCCAGGATCACAAGATCTGGTTGGGCTTCTTCAAAAGCGCCTTGGTGGTGAGAAAGCTGCTCTTGGGCTGCCGCAACGTCACTCGCTGCACCGCTTACGCTGTCCAGCCACTGGATATGTTCTTTCGCCGAATTCAATTTCGGAGCCAGATCGGCCGCGACAGCCATG
>JBOHXX010000179.1:0-6891 GCA_050737675.1 Pseudoxanthomonas sp. | reverse complement strand
AGGCAACCGTGACCCGCAGATCCCATTGCTCGTTGGCAGCGTTGAACTGCGGCCTGGACAAGCGCATCCAAAGCACGCTGCCTTCTTTCGCCTTGGCTTGCAGCAGTGGAACCCGGTTCTTCTCGAACAGGCTTATGAACTGCAGCTCCTTGCCTGGCTTGATCCAGTAGGTCTGCTCGACGACGAAGGGAGTGGGTGCCGCCGGGCTTTGTTGCGCGATTGCGCCCAGGGGCAGCAATACAAGGGGAAGCATAAGGACGGTAATGAAACGCATGCGATGTTGCCTCCTGGGCATCTGATGCACGAGTTTAGCCGAGCCATGAAGCGGTTTCGGCCGGATGAATGGCCAGGCGTGGCTACGTGACGGCATGGTAATCCGGTTCAATGTGGACGCTTCTATGCCCACCGCTTCACTGCCTCGGCAGTATCGCCAGGGTTCGTGTTGAAGCAGATCCGTGCGCCTGGCGCGTGCTCGTGGATGATATTGATGATCTTCTCGAAGAGCAGGAAGTGGGTGTCGACCTTCCTGACCCCCGCGCCGACCATGACGCAGTCGTAGTGCCTGGTCTTCAGTTCGCTCCGCAGCACGGCTGCCGCGGTCTCGCCGAAGTCGGTCAGGCAAAGCGTCGCCTCGTACCCCAGTGCGACCAGGCTCGCTGCCCCGGCGTTGAGCCCTTGCATGACCTTGTCCGCGTTCAAGCCGGGGAAGGCGGCGAATTCGGGGCCGGAGAAGTCGATCAGTTGCGGTTGCAAACCGACGATGAGGACGTGCTTGGAGGTCGTCATGTTTCGTTCCCATCTGATGAAGAAGAGAGAGCCAACAGGTTGGGGTGAACGAAGCGAACCCCAACACCGTTGCTTAATCCCAGCGTGTGGCGTTCTTTGGAAATCCAGGGCGCTGGACCCGCACAACGCAGAATCGCTGCCCGGTGGGAGCCTGCATCACCACCCAGCGCTCCAGGCGATCAACCACTTGCGCGCCCAGCGCTTCCAGGCGTTTTACCTCGGCAGGAATGTCGTCGGTTTCGATGTCGATGTGAACCCGGCTCTCATGCTCGACGCGCTGGATCTGGACGATGGGCTCATCGGCAGGCGTCGCCAGCATCCGGTAATTGCCGCGAGTCCCGGGATGGTCGGAATCAATTTCGCGACCCAGCGCATCAGCCCAGAACCGGGCGGCCTGATCAACATCGGATACGCGGCAATCAATCAAAAGAGCACAAAGGCGGGATGAATGCATGGCGGTCTCTATGTATATCCAAGTGTCGTTGGATTGAATGAATTGTTAGCTACCAGTGACGCTACCAGAGCCCGCACTTGAGCTCCCCAGTGTGCGTTTCCTCGCCGACAACAAGCCGCACATGCGACCCCTGTCCCTTGAGAATGAAGCTGGGTGGCAAAGACGGATCACCCGGGTTGGTGTAGGTAAGTTTGATTCTCTCGGACCGTGGATCAAAATCAAGGATCGTCCAAGACCCGTAGGGAAGGCTGCGCGGCCCACCAGCACCATGGATCAATATCGGGCCTATTTCCTCGTATCCGAGAAACTCTAGGGTTGGTATAGGAGCTGTCGGCGGTGGATCAAACATGCACATCGTGCCGCTGGCCGCTGCGGAGGTTGATGCGAGCAAGATCAGTCCGCTTGCAATCATTCGCATTGAAGCCTCCATGGCAGCTAACGAAAAACGAACCTCGGGAACGAGGCCTAGAGAAGTATGCAGGGGTTATACACGGCGGACAGCCCCGAGGATCAACCCCTGAGACCGACCCCGCTACACTGTCCCCATGGATACCAACACCCTGCTGCTGATCCTCCTCGTCCTGGCCGCGGCCGCCGTGATCCTGCTGGTCGTGCTGCTGCTGCGCCGGCCCGAGCAGCGCATGGAACTGGCCCTGCGCGAGGAGCAGCGCAGCGGTCGTGGTGAGCTGCGCGAACAGCTCGACAGCCTGTCCAAGCAGCAGGAAACCCGCATCGAGGGTTTCGGCCGCAATCTCGCTGACCTGTCCACCCGCACCGACCAACGCCTGGACCTGTTGCGTGAGGCGCTGGGTGAAGACGCGCGCAAGGGCCGGCAGGAGACCAGCGAAACGCAGCAGCGCTTCGCCGAGATGCTCAGCCAGCGCCTGGGCGAACTCACCCAGCGCAACGAACTGCGCATCGGCGAGATGCGGGCCACACTGGAATCGCGGCTCAAGGAACTGCAGGCCGACAACGCCGCCAAGCTCGAACTGATGCGCGCCACCGTCGACGAGAAACTCCACGCCACCCTGGAGACGCGCCTGACCGAAAGCTTCGGCAACGTCACTGCCATGCTGGCGCAGGTGCACCAGGGCCTGGGCGACATGAACAAGCTCGCCGCCGATGTCGGCGGATTGCAGCGCGTGCTCAACAACGTCAAGTCGCGCGGTGTGTTCGGTGAAGTGCAACTCGCCGGTTTGCTCGAACAGGTGTTCGCACCCGACCAGTATTCCGCCAACGTCGCCACCGTGCCGGGCAGCAACGAGCGCGTCGAATTCGCCGTGCGTTTTCCGGGTTCCTCCGCCGACTCGGTGGTATGGCTGCCGATCGACGCCAAGTTCCCGCGCGAGGATTACGAGCGCCTGCTCGACGCCCAGGAACGCGCCGACGTCGAAGCCGCGCGGACCTCAGGCGAAGCGCTTGAGCGCCGCGTGCGCCTGGAGGCCACGCGCATCCGCGACAAGTACGTGTCGCCGCCGCACACCACCGAATTCGCGATCCTGTTCCTGCCCACCGAAGGCCTGTACGCCGAAGTGCTGCGCCGCCCCGGCCTGGTCGATGCCTTGCAGCGCGACCAGCGCATCGCCGTGGCGGGGCCGACCACGTTGCTGGCGCTGATGACCAGCTTCCACATGGGCTTCCGCACCCTGGCCATCGAGAAGCGCTCCAGCGAAGTGTGGAAGACCCTGGGCGCGGTCAAGACCGAGTTCTCCAAGTTCGGCGACGTGCTCGATTCGGTGAAGAGCAAGCTGGACCAGGCCAGTACCCAGATCGAGAAGACCGGCGTGCGTACCCGGGCGATCGAGCGCAGGTTGCGTGATGTCGAATCGCTGCCTAGCGAAGGGGAGCAGGGATTGCTGGGCGATGCGGGCGTAGGTGACGAGGCGGAGTAGTGGGCTTTCCTTCTCCCGGAGGGAGAAGGAACAACAGGATCAACCACCCGACGGCAATATCGCCGGCATCGCGTCGATCGGCACGGTCGGGTTGTCTTCCTCTTCCAGCAGGTAGTCGGGCAGGTTCTGGTCGTCCGACTTCTTGTGGTCTTCGCTGATCTGGTAGTTGCGGCGCTGCAGCCACGAATCGCGGAACAGCGCGTATTCGTCCACCGCGCCCTCGCGCAGGGCGTCGACCGACAGCAGCTGCGTGCGCACGTCAACCAGCTGCAGGCCTTGCAGGCCGAGGCGGATCGGGTCGTTTTCGACCCGGCGGATAGGCGACAGCGGCGAATCACCGAGCAGGCCGAACACATCACGGATGGTGCGCGGGCCGAACAACGGCAACTCCACGTAGCGCGAGCGGCGCCAGCCCCATACGCCCAGGGTCTGGCCGAAGTCCTCGTTCTTGCGCGGCAACTTCGCATCGCTGGCCGGATCGAAGATGCCGCCGATACCGACGGTCGAATTCAGCAGGAAACGGCCCAGCGACTGGGCCGCCTGCTTGGGCTTGCCTTGCAGCAGGCTGTTGAGCGTGGTGATCGGTTCGCCCAGGTTGCTGAAGAAGTTGCTGACGCCCAGGCGCACCGGCCGCGGCACCACCTTGACGTAGCCCAGGGCCAGCGGCCGGGCGATGGTCCGGTCCACCGCATTGTTGAAGCGGTGGGTCTTGCGGTTGAGTTTTTCCCACGGGTCGTAGGACGCCGGCATCTGCACGCCGGGCGGCAGGGTCGGGTCGGCGACCGGGTTGTATTCGTCCTGGCCGTAGATCGTGGCGAAGTCTTCCTCGGCTGGAGTCTCGTTGGTCTGCGCAACCGCGATCGGCGGCGTGGCTGGCAATGCTTCATCGACAGTCGCGACCGGGGCGGCTTGCGTCGGCGCCGCGGTCGCGGTTTGGCCGACCACCAGGACTTCCGTTGGTGGCGCAGGCGCAGCGACATGCGGCGTGGACGCACAAGCGGTGGCCAGTGCGGCAAGGACTGCAACAGTGGCAATGCGTAACAGATTCATCCCGGTTCCCTGGGTACTACGTCGTGGGGGTCGCACCAGGAAAATCCAGCCCGGGCGTCAATCGATACGCGGCACGCAGTTCGGACAGGCCACCGGGCTCGCCTTCGATGCGGGGCGTGGTGCCTGCCGCGCGCATGCGGGCGGCGAGCTCGGCCAACAATGCCAGCCCGGCGCTGTCCACGGTAGTGACATTGGTCAGGACGATGCGTTGCACGCCGGCCAGCGATTTGCTGGCCGGCGTCCACAACGCCGCCGCCGCGCTGCGGTCGATCGCCCCTGAAAAAACCAGGGCGTCGCCGTCGCGGTTGACCGTGGCCTCAGTTGCCGCCATTGGCCTGCATCTTGCCGGCGCGCAGGTCGGCGGCAACCTGGGCAATGGACTTCTGCCGCAACGGGGTGTCGAACTGGTTCTTGAAGGTCTGCACGTAGGAAATGCCCTCGATCATCACGTCGAACGCCTTCCATTGCCCGCCCACGTTGCGGATCAGGTAATCCACCGGGATCGGATCGCCGCCGTCGCGCAGCATCTCGCTGGAGACTTTCACCCCGCGGTTGCCGGGCAACGGCGATTCGGACTTGATGCGCACGCGCAGCTTGCTGTTGAAGTCGAGCAGCGAGGTGCCGTAGCGCGAGGTCAGGTTGTCGGCCAAAGCGTCGGCGAACAGCTTCACGTCGGCATCCGAAGCGCCGCGGCCGTGCACGCCCAGGACCAGGCGCGCGGCGTAGTCGCGGTCGAACATGCGGTTGAATTCACTGGTGATGAACTGCTTGAGCGCAGCCGGGCTCTTGCGGAACTCGGCGCGGCGCTGCTCCAGCGTGGTCAGGATGCGGGTGCTGCTGTCCAGCACGACCTTGCTGGCCGAACCCTGCGCCGCGGGCGCGGCAGCGGGCGCCGCCGCCTGGGCGGTGGTCAGCATGGCCGGGCCGGCGAGCAGGGCGGAGGCGACGACGAGCGAAAGCAGGGACTTCTTCATGGAGTGGGTTCCTCGGTGGACGGGGGTGCGGCAGGCGGGGTGCTGGCGTCGGCGCCGGCATCGGCGCCCTCGACCGGCTTGCCGCCGCCGCTGAACATGTATTTGCCGACCAGTTGCAGCAGGTCGACCGCGGGTTGGGTGTAGGCGATTTCTTCGCCGGGCTTCAGGGTTTCCGGATCGCCGCCCGGTGAGAGGCCAATGTAGTTCTCGCCCAACAAACCGCTGGTGAAGATCCCGGCCGAGGTGTCGGCGGGCAGGTCCTTGTATTCATTGTTGATGTCGAGGGTGACGATGGAATCGAACTTCACCGGGTCCAGCTTGATCCCGGCCACCTGGCCCACGACCACGCCACCGATCTTCACCGGCGCCTGCGCGCGCAGCTGGCCCAGGTTGCTGAAGCGCGCGGTCAGTTCGTAGCTGTTGCTGCCGAAGCCGAACTTCTTGTTGGTGGAAGCCAGCGCCAGCACCAGCAGCGAGGCCAGGGCCAGCAGCAGGAAGGCACCGACGGCGAATTCAAGACGGGGTCCGCGGACGGCCATGGGTCAACTCCTGAACAACAAGGCGGAAAGGACGAAATTGAACATCAGCACCAGCAGCGAGGCATTCACCACCGCGCGGGTGGTGGCGACCGAGGTGCCTTCGATGGTGGGCTCGGCATGGAAGCCGACATAGGCGGCGACCAGGGCGCTGGTGCCGCCGAAGATCGCGGCCTTGAAGAACGCCTGGAGGAAGTCGTCGGAGAAATCGACGCTGTCCTTCAGGGTCTGCCAGAAGGTGCCGGAATCGACGCCGATCACATGCACCGCCTCGAAGTAACCGGCGGTAATGGCCAGGCTGCAGAAGAAACCGGTCAGCAGCGGCACGCTGATCACAGCCGCCCAGAACCGCGGCGCCACGGCTTTGGCGATCGGGTCGATGGCCATCAGTTCCAGCGCCTTGATCTGGTCGGTGGCGCGCATCAGGCCCAGCTCGGCGGCGATGGAGCTGCCGGCGCGGCCGACGAACAGCAAGGCGGTCAGCACCGGCCCCAGTTCCCGGTACAGCCCCAGGCCGAGCAGGGCGCTGACCTGGCTGGTGGCGCCGTAGGTTTCCAGCGCACGGTAGCCCAGCAGGGTCACCGAGAGGCCGACGAAGGCCCCGCCTGCGGCGACGATCGGCAGCGAACGTCCACCAATCTTGTAGATTTCGCGGACAAGTTCGGCGAAAAAGTCTTTAGTTGGCTTGGAGGCGCGCAACACCGACAAGGTGAACAGGCCGGCGCGGCCAAGCGAGCGGGTCGCGGTGACGAAGGGCATCAGGCGGCCTCGGTCCGTGGGGTGGCGTCGAAGGCGATAGGGCCATCCGGCTCGCCGCGCAGGAACTGGCGGACCAGTGGGTCCGCGCTGTTCTCCAGCTGGGCAGGCGTACCCGAGAAGACGATGCCGCCGTTCGCAATCACCACCGCCTGGTCGGCGATCGGCAGGGTCTCGTGCACGTGGTGGGTGACGATGATGCTGGTCAGGCCCAGGCTGTCGTTGAGGCGCTGGATCAGGCTCATGATCACCCCGCTGGCGATCGGGTCCAGCCCGGTCAGCGGCTCGTCGTAGATCATCAGCGGCGGGTCCAGGGCCAGGGCCCGGGCCAGGGCCACGCGCCTGGCCATGCCGCCGGACAGTTCGCGCGGCCAGGCGTCGCCCGCGGCCAGCAGGCCGACCGCATTGAGCTTGAAGTCGACGATGCGGCGGACCAGCGACGC
>JBOHXX010000178.1:0-6907 GCA_050737675.1 Pseudoxanthomonas sp. | reverse complement strand
GTATGAAGGCGAGCAGGTCGGGGTTGATGATTTCCGGATGGGTGGTGCACATGCCGTGCGGCAGTCCGGGGTAGGTCTTCAGCGTGCCGTGCTTGAGCAGCTTGACCGACAAGGGCGCGGAGTCCGCATAGGGCACGATCTGGTCGTCGTCGCCGTGCATGACCAGGGTTGGTACGTCGATCCGCTTCAGGTCTTCGGTGAAGTCGGTTTCCGAAAAGGCCTTGATGCAGTCGTAGTGCGCCTTGATGCCGCCCATCATGCCCTGGCGCCACCAGTTGGCGATGACGCCTTCGGACACTTGCGCACCCGCACGGTTGAAGCCGTAGAACGGACCGCTGGGTACGTCGCGGTAGAACTGCGCGCGGTTGGCGGCCAGCGCAGTGCGGAAGCCGTCGAAGACTTCGATGGGCAAGCCGCCAGGGTTGTCCACGGTCCTGAGCATGATCGGAGGTACCGCCCCGATCAGCACCGCCTTGGCTACGCGACCGGCGCCATGCCTGGCGACGTAACGCGCGACTTCGCCACCGCCGGTGGAATGGCCTACGTGCACCGCGTCCTTCAAATCGAGGTGCGCGGCCAGCGCGGCGACATCGGCGGCGTAGGTATCCATCTCGTTGCCTGTATCGGTCTGGCTGGAACGCCCATGCCCGCGCCGGTCGTGGGCGATGACGCGGAAGCCCTTCGACAGGAAGAACTGCATCTGCGTATCCCAGTCGTCGGCGCTCAGTGGCCAGCCGTGGTGGAAGACGATGGGCTGGCCACTGCCCCAGTCCTTGTAGAAGAGTTCTGTTCCGTCCTGGGTGTTGATGGTCGGCATGCGCGTGTCCTCGGGGGAGTGGGTGGGAATCGAGCGTACTTCGACAGGCCGGGAGCCTCGCAATGGCCCGTGGGATTGCAGATAACGGCAGGAACGCCTGCAAAGGCACAAAGCAAGGGAGCGAGCTGCACGTCATCCTCGCGCCGGTAGGTGGCATGGAGATGTCAGCCGGATCCGATGCGGGGAGACATGAGTGTAACGCTGCAGATGCCACAAGCCGGGCAGGGGCCGGCCCTGCAATGGCCCGACCCGAAAAGCCGGCCCAGGCAAGGATCCCACGCGATCCGCAGGCTGTTCGCCTGTTGCAAGCTGGCCTGTCGCAGGTGGTCTTGTAGGAAAATCCCTACACGACTGCGGGCGGTTGGCTGATAGTCGACAGGGCCTGCGGCAGGCAATCTGTTCCTGCCCCCGGAAGCCTGCCTGTGCGTAGACAAGCAATGTCGCTCAGCACAAGGAAAAGGGTACCGCCTTGAGCAAGCGGTCAGCTGGGCCGGGGGCACCTTTCCAGGTTTGGGGTCGAGTACATGGACGCCGAGTTCTTCGTAGTCATGCCGTCAATGACCGGTTGGGAGCTTTACCACGGCATGGAAGGGCAGGGCTGGTTCGCCCGCTGGGACGACGCCCTGGAAGCCGCCGACGTGATGGCCGAGGCCAGGCATGAAGTGGCGGGAGTGCCCACCACGGTCATCGTCGAAATGAAGGATCGCGACGCGGCGATCGTAAGCGTTTACGCCTAGGGTTGGATTCCAGGCGGCAGTCCTTGCTGCTTTATGTGGAAGCGGCTTAAGCCGCGAAAGCTCGCTGACGAAGGCTCATGTCGTGGGATTGCGACAATCGCGTCTTCCCATGGCTCCCGCAACGTTTCATGGCTGGCCGTTCGTGGCCAGCAGCCAGCGGTTGCCGCCGGCGTGCTTGGCTGCGTACATCGCCTCGTCGGCGCCGTGCACGAGTTGCAGGTCGTCGTTGCCGTGGCCAGGACAGGTGGCCACGCCGATGCTCGCCGAAACGTGGACCTGCTGCCCGTCCCACTCGAAAGGCTGTTCCAGTGCGACCCGGATCTTTTCCGCGGCCAGCGTGGCCTGGGCGGGCTGGTTGATGTCGTGCAGGATGACCATGAACTCATCGCCACCCATGCGGCCCACGGTGTCCGCTTCGCGCACGCAGGTCTGCATGCGTCCCGCTACTTCCTGCAACAGTTGGTCGCCGGCGGGATGGCCGAAACGGTCGTTGACCTGCTTGAAATCATCCAGGTCGATGAACAGCACCGCCAGTTGCCGGTCGTCGTGGCGGGCGCCTGCCAGCGAAGTGCGCAGGCGGTCCAGGATCACCGCGCGATTGGGCAGGGCGGTGAGCGGGTCGTGCCGGGCCATGTGCTGCAGCGCGGTCTCGGCCTGCTTGCGCTCGATGGCCACGGCGACCTGGGTCGAGACGAACTGGAGCAGGGCCTTGTCCTGTTCCGTATAGCGCACGTCGCCGCTATAGCTCTGCACCACCAGCGCGCCGATCACGCCCCGTGAGGTCTTCAGCGGCACGCCCAGCCAGTCGATCGGGTCCTTGCCGATCGCGTTGGCGACGTGCGCGGGCAGGACTATGTCGGAGTCGGGAGTCAACAACAGTGCCTGTCCGCTGCGGATCACCTGTGCGCTGAGTGTGCCGGAATCGAGCTTGCGCGGCGCCGGCTGCGGGTCGTGCTCGTCGACGAAATAAGGAAAGGAAAGTTCGTCCCGGTTCTCGTCGTACAGGGCGACGAACAGGTTGCTGGCCGGCAGCAGGCTGCCGATGATCTGGTGGGCGCGGCGGCACAGGGCCAGCACGTCCTCGGCCCTGTTGGCCGCTTCGGAGATATCGAACAACGCGACCTGCACGAACTGGGCGCGCTTGAGTTCGGTGACGTCGCGTCCGACCGCGATCCGGGCCTGGTCGGCCTCGGACCAGCGCGCCGACCACATGATGTAGGCGATCTTGCCGTCCTTGCGCAGGTAGCGGTTCTCGAAGTACGGCATGGACTCGCCGGCGGTGATCCGCGTGGCGACCTGCAGGGTCCGCTCGCGGTCCGCGGGATGGACCAGTTCTATCATCGGCCGGCCAATGACCTCTTCCGGTGCGTAGCCGAAAATGCGTTCGAATGCGGCGCTGACGAAAAGGTAGCGACCCTCGCGATCGACCACGCAGATGGCATCCAGCAGCAGATCCATCACGTTGGCCAGGGGAACCTGGTTCTTGTCATCCATGTGGCCATTATCGCAAGCACGGGGGGAATACGGGGCGAATCCGGGCGCACGGGCGCGAAACACCGGCAACCCAGCCAGGGCCGCGCTCAACGCCCGAAAGCGGCAGCCTCACAACGCCGGTAGCGTTGCTCCACCCGGGTGGCGAACCATCCGGTGGTGAGCTTGCGGGTGATCTTCGGGCTTTCCAGGGTGATGCGCGGCAGCACTGCACGCGGCAACGGTCGGCCATTGTGCTCGGCCAGGGCGAATACGCGCGCGTACAGGGCGGTGTCCTCGAATTCGAAACGGTCGCCCTGTTCCAGCGCGCGCCGGATAGCGGCGTCGCCCATGTCCAGTTGCGGACCCAGCGAACGCACCGCGGCCTCGGTGGCGCCGACCTTGTCGCTGCCATGCAGGACCAGGTCGCCATCCAATGCCAACGGAATCCCGGACGCCGCGGTCACCGCGGCCTGGAACGCGGCGTTGCGGCTGGCGTACCAGCCCGCGTTGAAATCGGCGAAGCGGTACAGGTGCCGTTGATAGGAGTTCGGATAGTCGAGCAGGTGGGCGATGCCGAAGTACAGGCCGCCGCGGCGGGTGAACACCTCATGGCGGATCGAGGCGTTCGCCGCGTAGGGGTAGGGATGCGTCCTGGCGTGTTGTTCGGCAAAGGCAATGCTGACCTGCATCGGACCGCCGGTACGTACCGGGTTGGCGTCGCCCAGCAGGCGCTGGCCCAACGGCACCTTGCCGATGAAGTCCTCATACAGGCGGCTCAGTTCTCGTTCGGTGCGCACCGACTGCAGTCGCTCCTGGTAGCTCCTGCCGCCAGGCGAGGGCAGTTGCAGCGCTGCGCTGACCAGCAGCTTTGGTATGTGATGCTGCGCCGCGCGACGGTCGATCTCGCCGCGCGCGATCCGGCCCAGCCCCGGGACTTCGGGGTCGGCGCTGAAACCCGATTCCTGCGCGGCCACCGCCAGTGCGGCGCACAGGTTCTCGCTGCTGGGGGGAATGTCGAGCAACTGGAAAGCGGACTGGATATCAGTCGCCCAGGCTTCGCGATCGGCGGTGTCCTTGGGCAGCAACCGCACCAGTTGCGCTCGGACTTCGGCTGGACTGCGCGGCGGTGCCTGCACGCGCTGTTGCGTGGCGCAGCCAGCCAGCAACGCCAGCAGGGCGAAGACCGGCAACGTGCACCGGGGACACGGCGAAGCGGACCAGGCCATGCGCGCGTCAGCGGGGCGTGGCATGCAGGGCCACGTTCAAGCGATCCACGACCATGGACCAGTCGGCATCGTCCTGGCGCTCCTCGCGCAGCAGTTGCGCCTGCGCTGGCGACCAGAACGGCGCATCCTCCAGGCGCATGCCGTCGGGCAGGGGCGAATGCGCGGCGATGAAGGCCTGGATGCCGGCATTGTCGTCGGCAAGTCCAAGTTGAGCGAACAATTGCGAGAACGGATGCACGCTCGGTTCCATGGCCATGCTCCAGCGGGTGAGGGACGTCAGCTTAACGATGCCCAGGTTAAACCGTCGCGGTATCGAGCAGGCAATCAATGTAACGCGGCGAACGGCCGCATCGAGGTCGCATGCATACGCCGGCGTTTTGCCCGCATGCCGCGCATGCGTTAGCGTGTACTCCAGTCGAAACCCGGGCATGGAGATGAATGTAGTGGGTAGTGATAGGCGCAACAGGTTGCCGCTGTCTCCCTGCCGGGGCGGGGGCCGAGGGTGAGCATCCGTCGAGGTTCGCCCCTGCCGATGCAGGGGTCGCTGATGGGCATGGAGGCAGTGCTGGAAACCGGTAGCCTGTTCCTTGGTGTGTTTCCGCCGCCCGCCGCCCGCGAGGCCATCGTCGTCGAGACCGACGCCCTGCGCGTGGAGCATTCGCTGGTCGGCCAGCCGATCAAGCCCAATCGCCTGCACGCGACCCTGCATTACCTGGGCGAGCACGCGATCGAGCGCAACGACATCATCGACAAGGCGTGCATTGCGGCATCGCGGGTGAGCCATGCCGGATTCGAGATGGTGCTGGCCAGTGCTTCCAGTTTCTCCACCCGCAACGACCGGCATCCCTGTGTATTGCTATGCCCGGAAGAACGCCCGCCGGTCCACGGCCTGTGGCGTGAACTGGGCAACCAGTTGATGGCGGCGGGATTGGGCCGTTACCTCAAGCGCGACTTCATCCCCCATGTCACCTTGCTGTACGACAGTCGCGTGCTGACCCCGCAAGCCATCGAGCCGGTGTGCTGGCCGGTGCGGGATTTCTCGCTGGTGCGCAGCCAGCCGGGCAGGAGCGACTACGAAATCCTCGCGACCTGGGCGCTGCGTGAAACATCGTGAGAAGCTTTCTTCACGGTGAAGCTGACAGCTGGGCCAGCCTGGCCTGGTAGGAAGCACGGGAAGCCTCGTCCCTGGCCAGGGCAAGCGCGCGTTCCAGCGCGCGCCTTGCCCGGCGCGGGTCGCCATCCAGCAGATAGGCACGGGCCAACCCGGAATAGAACCGGTGTTCGTCGCCATGCAACTGGATCGCACGCAGGTAGTGTTTGGCCGCGCGCCCACCGTCGCCCTGTTTCTCGTATTCCATTGCCAGCAGGAACTGATGGAAGGGGTCGCGGCGCTCCACTTTGTCCAGCCGCTTGCGGAACGATGCCTCGCGCATGCGGTCGCCGTTGCGTTGGTACAGACCGACCATGTTGAACAGCGCCGAGGCATTTTCCGGGTCCAGGCTCAGCGCGGTGGCGTAGGCGCGTTCGGCGCCGCTCCTGTCCCCGCTGCGCAGGCGAAGCACGCCGGTATTGCTCCAGGTGGTGGGGTAGTCGGGATCCAGTCCCAGGGCGATGTCGGCATGGGCCAGTGCGGCAGGCAAACGCTGCTCGGACAACAGCGTCACCGCGCGGTTGTTGTAGTACTGGGCCAGCGCCCGTTGCATCGAGATCGGCTTGGCCGGATGGCGGCCGACCACGAAGTCGCCGCCCACGTCCACCAGGTAGCGCTGCATGCCGACGCGCACGCGCACGTTGACGTGGTTGCTGCGGTAGACGATGTCGTCGAGTTGCTGCCAGGACAGGGTTTCCTCGATTTCCTGCGGATATGCCTCCAGTCCGGCGAGGTGCGCCAGCGCCAGGAACATCAGCGTGTAGGTGACGCAGTTGGCTTGCCGGTTGAGGTAGGCCTCGGCCACCGTGTAGGTGGCGTCTTCGCGGTACTGCAGGCCCAGGCCGCGTTCGCCATCGCCCATGAACCACACCAGCCGCCGCAACCGGTCCAGGTCGCCGTGGGCCGGTGCGATGACTTCCTCCTGAAGTTGCACCTGCAGTTGCGGCGGTACCGCCACGACCTGCCCGCGGGTCGGAGGTGCGGTTTCCGGCACCGCCACGGGTACGGGCAGTGCCAGGGCCGCCACAAGTACCCAGACGATCATCCGCAAGCCTCCGTACCAGCAGCGGGAATGTGGGCTGGAGTCTAGACCTTCCTTCCTGTCAACCTTGCCCAAGGGGGCGGATCCATCCGGCGATGCGATGTCTCGACGTCCAGTTGCTTCATCCGCATCATCGCTGCAATGGCTTTGCATGCCTTGTCGGAATCGGGTCGGCCTAGTTTGTCGACGCCAACGGTCCAGGTGATGAACCAACTGGTCGTGGAATCGGCAGGTACTGCCCCCATCTCATCGACTCTGGCGGGGTTATCCTCGCTCCACCTTGGGTAAACAACGGGAGGCTGACATGGCAACCGGATGGGCCAGCGATGGCGCCGTGCAGGACCAGATCGACGCGACGGTGAAGGACGGGATCAAGCGTGCGCGCAGCCAGTTGCCACAGGGGCCGGGTCTCGAGCGTTGCGAGGAATGCGATGCGCCGATCCCGGAGGCGCGGCGCAAGGC
>JBOHXX010000177.1:0-6947 GCA_050737675.1 Pseudoxanthomonas sp. | reverse complement strand
GGCGCGAGCTCTTCGATCACGTCACGAAAAGCTCGCGCCCATGGGGCGCTCCTACAGAAAACCAACGCCAGTCGCACGCCTTTGCCGTCGCGGCAATGCGATCATTCGCGTTCTCCTTGCTGCGGATGGTCCTTGTGAAGCAATTCCTCATCTTCGCGCTGCTGCTGGCCCTGCCCCTTGCCGGCGCTCCCGCCGCGTCGGCGAAGGAAAGCACCGTCGATCAGAAGTTCCAGTCCATCTACGAGAAGGAATGGAAGTGGCGCCTGGAAAGTTTCGGCAGCGTCGACGAGGACAGCGACGACACTGCGCAGAACGACCACCTGCCTGATGTCAGCGCCGCGGCCCAGGCCGGGCGCCTGAAGGTGTGGACCGACGTGCTGCACCAGCTGGACACGATCGATCCGGCTGCGCTTTCGCCCGACAACCGCATCAACCTGGCCGTGTACCGGCCGCAGGTCGAGAGCCTGGCGGCCGAAGTGCGCCTACGCGGCTACGAAATGCCGTTCAATTCGGACTCCTCGTTCTGGTCCAACCTGGGCTTCATGACCCGGCAGCCGATGCACGACGTAGGCGACTATGACGCCTATATCGCCCGGCTCAACGACGTGCCGCGCTATTTCGACCAGCAGATCGACAACATGCGCGCCGGCCTGGCCCGCGGCTTCAGCGTGCCGCGCGCGGTGCTGGACGGCCGCGAGGTGTCGATCGCGGCGATGGCCGGACTCAAGGATCCGACCGCCGCCAATTTCTACGAACCTTTCAAGCAGTTGCCGACGCAGATCCCGGCCACCGAACAGCAACGCCTGCGTGCCGCCGCCACGGCCGCCATCGGCCAGCGCATGGTCCCGGCCTACGCCAAATTGCTGAAGTTCTTCCGTGAGGAATACGTACCGCAGGCGCGCACCACCCTGGCCGCCGAAGCCATGCCCGACGGCCGGGCCTATTACCGCCAGCAGATCCGCGAATACACCACGCTGGACCTGGATCCGGAGCAGATCCACCGCATCGGCCTGGACGAAGTGGCGCGGATCCAGGCCGAGATGGACGCGATCATCGGGCAGGTCGGGTTCAAGGCCGCGCCCGGGGAGGAGGTGTTCCCGGCCTTCCTGCAGTTCCTGCGCACCGATCCGCAGTTCTACGCGGCCACCCCGCAGGCCCTGCTCGACCGCGCCGCATGGATCTCCAAGCGCGTCGACGGCCAGGTCGGCAAGTTCATCGGCACCCTGCCGCGCGGCCGCTTCACCATCATCCCGGTGCCCGCCGACATCGCCCCGTTCTGGACCTCCGGCCGCGGGGGCGCCGATACCTATTGGCTCAACACCTACAACCTGCCGGCGCGGCCGCTGTACAACCTGCCGGCGCTGACCCTGCATGAGTCCTCGCCCGGCCATTCGCTGCAGGGCGCGCTGGCCAGGGAACAGGCCGGGCAGCCCGAGTTCCGCCGCCGCAACTACATCTCCGCCTATGGCGAGGGCTGGGGCCTGTACAGCGAGAAGCTGGGCAAGGAAATGGGCATCTACGAGACCCCGTACGAGGATTTCGGCCGCCTGACCTACGAAATGTGGCGCGCCTGCCGGCTGGTGATCGACACCGGCCTGCACCACGAGGGCTGGACCCGCGACCAGGCCCTGGCCTACCTGCGCGACCGCACCGCGCTGAGCGAGCATGAAATCACCACCGAAGTGGACCGCTACATCTCCTGGCCGGGCCAGGCCCTGAGCTACAAGCTGGGTGAGCTGGCGATCGTGCGCCTGCGGGCCGAGGCCGAGCGCGAGCTGGGTGGCCGCTTCGACGTCAAGGCCTTCCACGATGCCGTGCTGCGCCAGGGCTCGGTACCGCTGCCGGTGCTGGAGCAGCAGATCCAGGCCTTCATCGCCGAGAGCAAGGCCAAGCCGCTGGCCAAGGCTGGCTGAGGCGAGGGCTCGGGCCGGCTCACGGGCAGCCCCCTGATTCGGCTAAGTGTTTGCGCCACAAGGGGAAGCCGGGCATAATACGCGGCTCGCTGCGTCCGGATTCGTCCGGATTTGCGTCCGGAAGTGCGATTCCGGCCCGCCCCGGCAGTGGACCCAATACCGTATCGCGCGATGCCCGCCTCCATCCGGAGGCGCCATCGGGGCCGCCGTCTCCCTGGCTAAGGGCGACAAGATCAACTATCGAGGTGCGTAATGTCCCGCGTATGCCAAGTGTCCGGCAAGCGTGTGATGACGGGTAACAACGTCAGTCACGCCAACAACAAAACCCGTCGTCGCTTCCTGCCCAACCTGCACGAGCGCCGCTTCTGGGTCGCCAGCGAAAACCGCTGGATCAAGCTGAAGGTTTCCGCGCATTCGCTGCGCACCATCGACAAGAACGGCATCGACTCCGTTCTGAAAGAGCTGCGCGCGCGCGGCGAAAAGATCTGAGGAGATAAGACATGGCAGGCAAACGCGACAAGATCCGTCTGATCTCCTCGGCTGGCACCGGGCATTTCTACACCACGGACAAGAACAAGAAGAACACCCCGGGCAAGATGGAAATGAGCAAGTACGACCCGGTCGTGCGCAAGCACGTGGTCTACAAGGAAGGCAAGATCAAGTGACGCATTGGCCCGCGCGCTAGCGCGGCTTTGCCAATGCGTCATCCCCGCGAAGGCGGGGATCCAGCGCCTTCAAACAAACCCGCCGAAAGGCGGGTTTGTCGTTTGTGGTGTTGGCAAAACCAAAACAACCAGCCCGTCATTAGCACCCCTCCCCAACCCTCCCCTGCTTCGCAAGGGAGGGGGCCGATCCCCGCTTTTGTCCTTTCCCCCACCAACCCGCAGAATCCGGCGCATGAACTCCCTGCTCCACCAGTTCGCCGATTGGGCCACGCCGTTTTCCACAGGCGTCTGGCTGCTGGCACTGGACTGGCTGATCCGCCTGGCGGCATTGCTGTGGATCCCCACCCGCACCACCCCGGCGGCGGCACGCAGCTGGTTGCTGCTGGTCGGGTTCCTGCCGTTGGTGGGGTTGCCGCTGTACCTGCTGTTCGGCCACCCGTGGCTGTCGCGAGAACGCGTGCGCCGGCAGGCGCTGGCTTCGGAAGTGATCCGCGCGGAACAGGCCCCGCATGGCGCGTTGCGCTGGATGCCCGCCGGATCGGGCGCGGCCGTCGAAATGGTCCCGCTGGTCGAACGCCTGGGCGACTTCATGCCCACGCATGGCAATGCGGTGGAATTGCTGGACGACTATGACACCTCGCTGCGCGCATTGCTGGCCGACATCGACAATGCGAAGGAACGCGTGCACCTGCTGTATTACCTGTTGTTCGACGACACGGTCGGCGAAGCGATCTGCGTGGCGCTTGAGCGTGCCACCGCACGCGGCGTCCACTGCCGGCTGCTGCTCGATGCGGTCGGCGCCAAGCGTGGACTGAAGCGTTACGCGCATCGCCTGCGCGCGGCCGGTGTCGACCTTCACGTGATGCTGCCGGGCGGCCTGCGCTGGCGCCGCAGCGGACGCATGGACCTGCGCAACCACCGCAAGGTCGCGGTGATCGACAGCGTTGCGGGCTACGTCGGTTCGCAGAACCTGGCCGACGCGATGTTCGTGCATGGCTTCCCCAACCGCGAACTGGTCGCGCGCGTACAGGGGCCGGTGGTGGCGCACCTGGAAGGCGTGTTCGCCAGCGACTGGTACATCGAAACCGGCGAGCGCCTGCAGGTGAAGCCGGTGCCCGCCAGCAGCGACGGCAACGTGGCCATGCAGTTGCTGCCCAGCGGCCCCGCGTATCCGTTCGAGAACGCGCGCGACACGGTCAACGCACTGATCCACCTGGCCCGGCGCAAGCTGGTGCTGACCACGCCGTACTTCGTCCCCGACGACGCCACCCTCAGCGCATTGCGCATCGCCGCGTTGTCAGGCGTGGAAGTGCAGCTGATCCTGTCGGCCAGCAACAACCAGAAATTGACCGCGTGGGCGCAGGATTCGTATTACGACGAACTGCTGGCCAGCGGGGTGAAGATCGCCCTGTACCGGCCGCATTTCCTGCATGCCAAGCACCTGAGCGTGGACGACGACATCGCCCTGGTGGGCTCGATCAACCTGGACATCCGTTCGTTCGCACTCAACGCCGAGATCGGCCTGCTCTGCTACGACCGCGACGTGGTCGCGCGGATGCGCGAAGTGGAAGCCGATTACCTGGCCGATGCGGACGTCATCGCCGTGGAGCAGTGGCGCCGTCGTCCGGCCTGGCGACGCAGCCGCGAAGGCATCGCACGGCTGGCCGATTCGTTGATGTAAAGCCTCCTCCATGGAAGGGAGGCGAAACCCGGGCATTACAGGCCATCGCCTACAATATTGCCCATGACCGCAGATCACCCACTCCCCGATTTCGATATCGCCATCATCGGCGGCGGCGCGGGGGGCGTGCTCACCGCGATCCACGCCTTGCGCCTGGCCGCTGTCGGCACCCGCATCGCCTTGATCGAACCCGTCGCGCGGCTGGCGCAAGGTGTGGCCTATGCCACTACCCATGGCGAACACCTGCTCAACGTGCCCGCGCGACGGATGAGCGCATTCAAGGACCGGCCCGACGACTTCGTCGATTTCCTGGTGGCCAGCGATGGCGAAGACGCGCGTGACGCGATCGCGGTGGCCTACGCCGAACGGCGACGCTACGGCGACTATCTGCGCGACCGCCTGCAGCTGGCGCGTAGCGGCAGCGCGGCGCATTTCGAAGTGCTGCAGGATCTCGTCACCGGCATCGACGGCGAAGACGGGCAGTTGTATCTGCAACTGGAATCGGGCGCGGAGCTGCGCACGCGCGGCGTGGTGCTGGCGGTGGGCAACAACCCCAAGCCACTGCCGGCGCGTGGCGCGACCGGCCTGCCGGCAGGATCGGTGCTGGAAGCCTGGGATTTCGACGCGATCAAGCGCATCCCCGCCGAGGCGGAAATCTGCATCGCCGGCTCCGGCCTGAGCATGGTCGATACGGTGCTGAGCCTGGTCGCCAACGGCCATCGCGGACGCGTGCATGTGCTGTCGCGGCACGCGTTGCTGCCGCTGCCGCATACCAAGCACGCCGTGGCCGGATTCGAAGCGGAGACGTTGCTGGCGATGCCGCTGCGCCAGCGCATGCGCGCCCTGCGCGAGGCCGCGCGCGATGCCGAACGACAGGGGTTGCCGTGGCAGGCGGTGATGGAAACCGCACGTCCACTGGTCCGGGAATTGTGGTGCACGCTGGGCTACGACGAGCAGCGCCGGTTCCTGCGCCATGTAGTTCGCTATTGGGACGTGCATCGCCATCGCATCGCCCCGCAGGTCCACGCCCAGCTCGAAGCCTTGCAGGCCAGCGGACAGTTGCAACTGCACCGTGGCCGCCTGCAGACCGTGGCCCGCGAAGGCACGCGCATCCGCGTCAGCGTGTCGATGCGCGACCGCCGTTCGCTGGAACTCGACGTGGACCGCATCGTCAACGCCACCGGCGTGGAGATGCGCGCACAGCTGATGCGCAATCCGTTGCTGTCGGACCTGCTGGGCAAGGGCCTCGCATGCCCGGGACCGCACGGCATCGGCATCGACACCTGCGCCGAGGGCGAACTGGTCGATGCGCAGGGCCGCAACCTGCCCGCCATCGCCGTGGTCGGCAGCCTGCGTATCGGCCGGCTGTGGGAAAGCATCGCGGTGCCCGAGTTGCGTGGGCAGGCGGAGAACGCCGCGAGACGGTTGCTGGCGCACGCGTCGTTGTAGGAGCGACGCAAGTCGCGAAGTCCGCAGCACATGCATGCCAATGTGATCCGTAAATCGAGACTCGAGGACTTCGCGACTTGCGTCGCTCCTACACAACAGCGAATGCTGCGCTCACGCACCGGCATATCGACGTAAACTCCCGCCACCGCAAGCGTACGGAGCGCCGCATTGGTTTCCAGCTGGATCCTGCTGTTGGTGTCGGTCGGCTATGCCGCGTTGCTGTTCGGCGTGGCCTGGTGGGGCGACCGCCGTCCGCTGTATCCGGACCGGCCGTGGCTGCGTCCGGTGGTCTACAGCCTGGCCCTGGCCGTGTACTGCTCGTCGTGGACTTTCTACGGCGCGGTCGGCAGCGCGGTGCGCAACGGCATCGGCTACCTGCCGATCTATCTCGGCCCCCTGCTGCTGTTCCTGTTCGGCTGGCGCATCATCGAGCGCCTGGCGCTGATCGCACGCAGCCATAACACCGTTTCCATCGCCGACTTCATTTCCTCGCGCTACGGCCGTTCGCGCCGGCTGGCGGCGCTGGTCACGGTGATCGCACTGATCGGCGTGATCCCGTACCTGGCGCTGCAGTACAAGGCGGTGGCCTTGAGCCTGGGCGTGCTGACCGGCCAGGGCGCCGGCAACACCGGCTTCTTCACCGACCCGGCCCTGTACGTGGCGCTGTTGATGGCACTGTTCGCGGCCTTGTTCGGCACCCGCCAGGTGGATGCGACCGAGCACCACCACGGCATGATGCTGGCGATCGCCCTGGAATCGCTGATCAAGCTGCTGGCGATGATCGCATTGGGCGTGTTCGCCTACCTGTGGCTGGGGGGCAAGGCACTGCACGTCGGGGAATCGGCGCGCACCTTGTTCGAGAACGCGCCGCCGGTGGGCTTCTTCACCCAGACCCTGCTCGGCTTCCTGGCCATCGTCTGCCTGCCGCGCCAGTTCCACGTGGCGGTGGTGGAATGCAGCGACGTGGGCGACATCCGCAAGGCGCGCTGGCTGTTCGGCATCTACCTGGTGTTGATCTCGGTAATGGTGGTGCCGATCGCCGCCGCCGGCGTGGCCATGTTCGGCGGCGGCGGCGCGGCCAGCGACACCTTCGTGCTGGCATTACCGTTGACCGCGGGCAACAACGCGCTGGCGCTGGTGGCTTATGTCGGCGGCTTTTCCGCGGCCACCGGCATGGTGATCGTGGCCAGTGTGGCGCTGTCGACCATGGTCTCCAACGACATGCTGTTGCCGTGGTTG
>JBOHXX010000176.1:0-7037 GCA_050737675.1 Pseudoxanthomonas sp. | reverse complement strand
CTTTTGCGACGGGTGGAAATCAAGAGCTCGCGGCGAGACGCCGCTCCCACGGCTAAAGATTCTCTTTCGCCTCGCGTGGCGTGACCCACTTCGACGCCACGATCCCCGCTTCGTACAGCAGGTACATGGGGATCGCCAGCAGCAGCTGCGAAACAACGTCCGGCGGGGTGATCACCGCGGCCAGCACGAAGATCCCGACCAGCGCGTAGCCGCGCGATTCCTGCAACTGTCGTGGCGTGACCCAGCCCAGCAGGACCAGGATCACCAGCGCCACCGGCAGTTCGAAACTCGCGCCGAAGGCAATGAAAATGACCAGCACGAAATCCAGGTAGGCGCTGGCGTCCGGGGTGACCGCGATCACCGCCGGGGTGAAGCTGATGACGAACTTGAACAGCGCCGGCAACACCAGGAAATAGGCGAAGGCGCAGCCCGCGTAGAACAGGGCCACCGCTGAAGCCAGCAACGGCAGGGCGAGGCGTTTCTCGCGCTGGTACAAGCCCGGGGCGACGAAAGCCCAGGCTTGGTAGAGCAGCCATGGCGCGGCGACGAAAAGTGCCACGAAGAACGCCAGCTTGACCGGGGCGATGAAGCCGCCGGCCGGGTCCATGGCGATCATGGTCTGCCCTGCAGGCAAGCGTGCGATCAGCGGTTCGGCGATCCAGGTGTAAAGCCGGCTGGTGAATGGCAGCAAGGCCAGCAACGCCACGAATACCCCGGCCAGCCCGCGCATCAGCCGTGAACGCAGCTCGATCAGGTGGCCGAGCAGGCTCGACTCGGCTTCGGGCTCAGGCGTTGCGCGGTTCATCGCTCTCGCCTTCGGATGGAGTCGTGGTCGTGGAGGGCACGTCGCCATCGACGACTGGCACCTCGGCATCCGGTTTCGACACGACCGAAGCGCGCATCTGTTCGAACTCGCGCTGCGCCTCGCTGCCGCCGTCGCGGATCTTCTGCTCGGTGTCGCGCAGGGCCGACTGCGCGTCGTGCAGGCTGCGCTTGAGTTCTTCGGCGGCCAGCTCGCGCTCCAGCTCGTCCTTCACCGAATGCCACTGGTTGCGCGCGCGCCGCACCCACGTGCCGGCCAGGCGTGCGACCTTCGGCAGGCGCTCGGGCCCCAACACGATCAAGGCGATGATGGCGATGAAGAAAAGCTCGCCGCTGCTGATGCCGAACATGGCCGGGTCGCTCCCGGGTGATCAGTGGGCGTCGCGGTCGCGTTCCTTCGACTCGCTGGTTGAATCAGTGCGTGACTGGTCGCCGATCTGGCCGGTCGGCTTGTCGTCGTCGTCCTTCATGCCCTTCTTGAAACCCTTGACCGCTTCGCCCAGGTCCTGGCCGGCGTTGCGCAGGCGCTTGGTGCCGAACACCAGCAACACCACGACCAGCACGATGATCCAATGCCAGATGCTCAAACCGCCCATGGTGTACTCGCAGGAAAAGTAGGGGTATCAGGATAACGCAGCTGCGGGCCGGTGATTGCGAAGCCGGCCCGCATACGGATCATGGTGCGTGGTTCATGGCGTGGTCTGTAGCGGCTCGCTGCGGATTTCGCCTTCGGTGACCGGCTGGAAGCCCTGGGTCTGGGTCTCCGTCGCTTGCGGCTGGGTTTGGGCGGCCGAGGATCCGGTCACCGTGACCGCTGCGGCCATCGGCGCACCGGAAGCCGGGGCCATCGACGCCGATACCGGCTTGTCGCCACGCGCGGCACGGGCGATGGCGGTGGCTTCCTCCAACTGGTCGCGGAAGCCGACCACGGCATCGGAAGGCGCGCCGGCGCGACTCTCGAAGATCGCCCGCGGGGTCGCGGCGCTGCCGTACACCGCCACGTTGGCGTCGTCATCGATCTGCAGCACCGCGCCATCCAGGGCCACGCCGGCGAACAGGCCACGCGCGCGCGACCACGACCAGATCTCGGCCTTCAGCTGGCCATCGGTGGAAGCCGAGGCGTTGCGGCCGACCGGACCGGCGGCCACGCCAGCGTCGGCGCCCAGGGTGATCTTGCCGTTGACGATGTTCTCCAGGTTGCGGTCGTTGCGGAACACCAGCACCACGTCGGACGACTGCACCCCGGCCTGGAAGCCGATGCTGCCGCCGGTGAGCTTGACGAACACCGGTTGCGACCAGCTGCCGTCGGGACTCTTCACCGACATCAGGCCATGGCCGCGACGGCCGCCAATGACCAGACCAACCTTGAGCGTGTCGGGGATGACCACCACTGCACGGCCCTCATCGAGCAACTTGTCGGGAATGCCTTGCTCGGGGATCTTCTGGATCTCGCTCAATACACGCACCGCATCGCGGGCACGCTGGTCTTCCTGCTCGCCTGCCAGGGCCTGGCCCGCAAGCAGCGTGAGGGCAAGGAACAGGGCAAGACGCGGCAGGCGCGATCCTCGCGGGGAATTCGGGAAAGACATGGGGAGGCTCCGCAGTCAGTTGGCAAGGTAATTGAACAGGAACATGCGCCAAGGCATTGAAAGTGGAGACTAGGCGCGTGCGGGTGAATCGGCGATGAGCCTGCAATATCGTAGGAGCGCCGTCCCCGACGCGAGCTTTTGTTGTTGCCTGAGCAAGAGCTCGCGCCGGGGACGGCGCTCCCGCGAATGCCGCACCTACCGCACGGCAAAAATCGGCCTTCTGTCATCATATTGCGATGCCTGTAGCCGCCGACCACGCCACTTCGACCAACCCTGCCGATCCTCCGGCAACCACGCTGCTGGTGGTCAACCTGGGCACGCCCGAGGCGCCGACCGCCCCGGCGGTGCGCCGCTACCTGGCCGAATTCCTCCACGACCGCCGCGTGGTCCAGCTGAGTCGCTGGATCTGGTGCCCGCTGCTGCATTTCCTGATCCTGCCGCTGCGCGGGCCGAAAGCCGCGGCCAAGTACGCCAAGGTCTGGCTGCCGCAAGGCTCGCCACTGGCCGTGCATACGCAGCGCCTGGCCGAAGCGATGCAGTCGCGACTTCCCGGCTGGCGCGTGGTCGCTGCCATGCGTTACGGCGAACCATCGCTGAAGAAAACGCTGGCCGCGCTCGATCGGCAAGGTTCGGGCCGCGTGGTCGTGTTGCCGTTGTATCCGCAGTATTCGACCACCACCACCGCCTCGATCGAGGACGTGGTCGCGGCCGAGGGCAAGGATCTGGCAGCGAGCGTGATCGACGATTATTCGACCGATCCGCAATGGGTCGCTGCGGTGGCCGCATCGATCCGCAACTGGCGCGAGCAGCACGGGACCGGCGAGCACTTGCTGTTCTCCTTCCATGGCTTGCCGCAGCGCATTGCCGATGGTGGCGATCCGTATCCGCAGCGCTGCGCAGACAGCGTGCGGGCAATCACCGCCGCGCTCGGCCTGGCGCCCGCCGACTGGACGCTCACGTTCCAGTCGCGTTTCGGCAAGGAACGCTGGCTGGAGCCTTCCACCGACAAGACCCTGGGCGCATTGGCCGCGCGCGGCCTGCGCCGGGTCGACGTGGTCTGTCCGGGCTTCGCCGTGGATTGCCTGGAGACGCTGGAGGAAGTGGCGATCCAGTTCGCCGAAGGTTTCGCGGAACAAGGCGGCGAGTTGCGCTACATCCCCTGCCTAAACGACTCCGCCGCCCACGCCGATGCGCTGGTGGCGCTGGCGCAGCGCGCGCTGGAAACCCGCGCATGAGCGTGCGCGAAGTCGGTTTCGATATCCCGTTCGGCCGCATCACCGGCCTGCGCAGCGGCACCCCGGAAGGTCCGAAGGTATTGGCCTTGCATGGCTGGCTGGACAACGCCGCCAGCTTCCTGCCGCTGGCCGCGCACTTCCCGGAGCTGGACCTGGTGATGCTGGACCTGCCCGGCCATGGCCACAGTGCGCATCTCGGCGCGGGTGCCGACTACAACCTGCTGGTGACGGTGAACGCGGTGCTCGATGTCGCCGATGCGCTGGGCTGGGAACGCTTCGCCGTGCTTGGGCATTCGATGGGCGCGGGCATCGGCAGCATCCTCGCCGCGTCAGTACCGCAGCGGGTCACGCGACTGGTTGCGATCGAGGCCCTGGGCGCGCTGGCCGAGGCGCCCGAACGGACGACCACGCGGCTGCGCGAAGCGGTCGCCGCCGCGCGCGCGCTTGCTTCCAAGAAACTGCGCGTGTTCCCCGACCTGGCCGCGCCGATCCGCGCGCGCATGCAGGCCAACCAGCTCAGCGAGCAGAGTGCGCGCTTGCTGGTGGAGCGTGGCGTGGTGGCCGTGGACGGAGGCTTCACCTGGAGCAGCGATCCGCGCCTGACCCTGCCGGCGATGCAGCGCATGACCGAGGCCCAGGTGCGGCAATTGATTGCCGGGATCGAATGCCCGACGCGGGTGGTCTTCGCCGATCCGCCGCAGACTTACCTGCCGGAGCCGCTGCGCAGCGAGCGCGTAGCGTTGCTGCCGCAAGGCGAACTGGTCGTGCTGCCGGGCAGCCATCACCTGCACATGGAAACGCCGGCGGCGGTGGTCGCGGCTATCGGTGGGTTTTTCGGGAACGAGAAACGAGAAACGAGAAACGAGAAACGAGGAGTGAGCGGAGAGGAGTGAGGAGTGAGTGGAAAGCTAAAGCCGCTCTCCCGCTCTCCCGCTCACTCCTCTCGTCTTCAATGCAAAGTGGAGTCCGCACGCACGGCGATCGCCCGGGCTTTCTGGAAGGCGAGCACCAAAGCGACGTCGTGCAGGCTGATCGGCGCGGGATTCTTCCACCAGCCGTTGATCAGGATCCCCAGTTCCGGGTCGGCGCGAGCGGCGCGTTTCATCGCCGCTATCTGCTCGGCGCTGGCAAGTTGCTGTTGCGCCGGGACGCCCTGCGCACCGGTGCGGCTGGCGATGCCGAAATCCAGCAGGGTCGCCAGGGCGATGCAGCCGGCGAGCACACCGACCAAAGCGCAGCCGAAGCCGGCAAGCAACAGGGGCTGGCTGGCGTAGGCGCTGCCGGCGTAGCTCAGGATCACTCCGAGAGTGGCCATGATCACCGCCAGCACGACCCGCTTGGGGATGCGCGTGTTAAAGGACACGTTCCTGCGCGGTTTGAGCAAGGGCTGCGAGGCGTCACGCATCAGGCTGCGGCGGTAGCGCAATGCATTGCGGGCGTTGACGACGTCGATCGGTTCCGGCCCAGCGCCGGGCACGAGCGTTGCAGGCCAAGTCAGTTCGCTGGATTCCGCGCTGCGCAACCGGTCCATCCAGTGACTGGATTCCACGGTCATGCCGATGCTCCTGGTCCGCGCTTGATCCAGTGCGGACGTTAAAGTGTGATCCCCTGCACAAAAATAGTACCCCGGAATCGGGCTACCGGGGCGTCCGGATCTGCTGAACAGGGATCACGGCCCCAGCAGGCGACGCAGGGTCGCCTTCAACCGCCGGCCCTCGGCATGGAAATAGTCGCGTTCGGCCCGCCACGCCGGGGATCGTGCCTCGACCTCCCGCCAGAAGGCGGTGCCGTGGTTGGCATGCAGCAGGTGGCAGAGTTCGTGCACCAGCACGTACTCGAACGCGGACGCCGAACCCAGCACCAGGGCCAGGTCCAGTGCCAATGAACCGTCTGGACTCAGCGAGCCCCATTGCGAGGACATCACCTTGAGCCGGATCCGGGCCGGCGCCCGTGGCAGCGAGGGCAGGTATTTCGGCAACCAGCGGCCGATGTCGGCTCGGGCCTCGGCCTCGTAGAACTCGCGCAGGGCACGCCGCAGGGTCGCATCGCTGGCGCGCAAGGGTGCATGGAAATGCAGCAGGCCGTCGGCAGCGTGGGTGAGTCGCGCGTAACGCCCTTCGCGCCAGTGCAGGGTCACCGGTTCGCCACGCAAGGGCAGGCTGGCCGTCCGGTCGCGGGCCAGTCCCGGCAAATCGTCGTCGCTGGAATATTTCTCCAACTGCATCGACAGCCACTGCCGATGCTCGTGCAGGAAGCGATCACCGGAAACCAGGCTGGCGCGTAGTGGCAGGGTCAATCGTGCGCCGCGTTCGTCCACGCTCAGCTTGATGCGTTTCGCACGCGGATCGCGCACGCGCTGGATGTCGACGCTGCGTCCATCGTGGAGGGCGAGGGGAATCGAATCGCGCTCGACCGCTCGGGGCTTTGGCGCGATCAGGCGTTGGAACAGGCCGGGCATGGCGGGAAGCATGTGCGAATTTCCGCCCCAGTCAAGCGGCGATCCACGCTACTTGTAGATCCGAGCTTGCCCGGATTCCCTTGATCTTCGCGAAAAGCATCCGGACAAGCGCGGATTCGGTGGAGTGCCGGGTCGACAGATGAAGATGGCGCGGGAACATGCATCGATCGTGGCCCATGCAAAGCAAAAGCCCCGCGTGTTGACGCGGGGCTTTCACGGTTTTCCACCCGGGAATTACTTTCAGCGCGGGGGCGGAGCGGGCCTTGAGCCACGCACGAAGGAGAACGCGGGCGGCTCGTACTGGCCGGATTTGGCAACCGAAACGCGCATGTCTGCTTCGACGCGCCAGGAATCAAGCAGCTCCGCGCAGCGTATCGCGAGGATTCGCGGGTTGCCGGCCTTGGCGAAGGCCTTGTCCGAGCACCGGGCCACGAATTTCGTGCCGGTAGTGGTCATGACCTGTGGCAGCGCCTGCGATTGCGGCGGTGACACATTCGAGGCGAAGGCAATGCCTGGCAGCAGCAATGCGAGCAGGAAAGATGGCTGCACGAGCGATTTCATCGGCTGATCCTCATCAGGTCTCCAAGGCAACCTAGACCGCTTGACTTGGCGGGTCAAGCGGCAAGCATCCGGGCGAGCTCGGACCTACGCACCGGAGGAAGTCACCTCGGGACAAAAAGTCAGGCTTCCGCCTTGCTCAATTTCAGCGCCGCCTCCAGCACCACGAACAAGCGCTTCACCTCGCCGCTCATCAGCGCGAAACGCGCGGCGAGTTCGGCGCGCAGGTCTTCCTGCTCGTTGTTTTCCAGCTGGTCGACCGCGCCGTCGAGGAACTTCAGCTTGCGGATCACCAGGTCCTCGCCGAGGACGAAGGACAGATGATCGTCCAGGGTCAGGGCCAGGCGGGTGACCTGCTTGCCGGCTTCCAGGTGC